>NZ_LFRO01000102.1:43772-83595 GCF_001512385.1 Methanoculleus sp. DTU007
AGGTCAGGAAGAACTCGTGCGGCAACGGGAAAGGGCTCTCTGCCCCCCGGTGTGTATGATTCGGGTGTGCTCTGCCGCCGGTGGGTCTAGGGTGGTGGTGCAGAGGACCTGACCAGGTCCCACGGGATATCGGGGAGAACCCCGGGTGAGTGATTCGCCCCGCGGATATGCATGCATATACTATATGCAGATCACTCTAAGATTATGATAAATGTTGTGAAATAAAATTTAGCCTCTCGAAACGTATTTCGAATTTTTTGCAAAAAAATGAATTTTTTACACACAAGCCGGTTCTCCAGAGGCAAGATATCGACAATTATGGTGAGCGGACATCATAAATAACCACCATGGCAGCGGAGAAGTACGGAGGAGGCGCGATCTGCATGACGAGCGAGATGCTCGAACTCGAAGAGATCAAGAAACTCCTCCGTAAGGAACCTCACGGACTCAGTATCCTCGAGATCTCCCGAAAACTCGGCATCGGCAGAAACGTGACGGCAAAGTACATGAGCATGCTCCATGCCGCAGGCCAGGTCGAGGTGCGCAGGGTTGCGGCGGCGAAACTCTACACCCTCGCGCACCGGGTGCCGGTCTCTGCGCTCCTCGGGCTGACATCCGACCTGATCGTCGTCCTCGACCGGAACCTGTGCATTGTATTCGCCAATACTGCATTCTGCACCGAGTTCTGCCCCGGCAGAGATGAGATCGTCGGTTATCCGATTGAGGCATTCCTCCCGGACCGCCCCATCCGCCAGCAGATCACCAAAATGATACACGCCGCTCTCCGGGGACAGGAGCGCAGGTGCAAACTCCCCTGGGAAGTGGACGGGCACACGATGAAGTTCCACGCGACGTTCATCCCGATCGTCTTCGAGGACGGCGCACCGGGGGTGACCGTCATCCTAGAAGACGTCACCCGCGAGGTCGAAGCGATGCAGGACCTCAGGAAAGCACTGGAGGAGAAGGATGCGTTGATCCACGCCATTCACTTCCGGATGCGCAACGCACTCCAGACGGTGTCGAGCATCATGCACCTGCAGACCTCACACCTTACCGACCCCGCTGCACGAAGAGCAGTCCGGGCAACCGAGCAGCAGATCCTCTCGCTCGCCCTCGCCCACGAAGAACTCCACCTCTCGCAGAACCTCAGCCGTGTCCGCATGGCGGATTACATTGCCCGCCTCGCCGGCACCCTCTTTAGGACCTACAACGTGCCCCCGGAGAAGATCGCCTGGAAAGTGCGTGCCCCGGGGGTCGAGATGCCGCTCGAACTTGCCCAGTTCACCGGATTCATCCTCACCGAGCGGATTGTCAACGTCATCCAGCACGCATTCCCCGACGGAATGACCGGATCGATGGAACTGGCGATCGACCGCGACCATACAGGCAGATATACCATTACCGTCCGGGACACCGGGGTGGGTATCCCGGAAGGAATGGAGATTGCCGCGGGCACCACCCCCGGCCTTCCCTCAGTTCGATACCTCGTCGAGCAGTACCTGGGCGGTGAGATCTCAATACGGGGAGACGGCGGCACGACGGTGACGATCGCCTTCAACGGAGAGGAGCCGCACGTGCCCCCTCTCGGGGCTACTCCGGCCGGAGAGCGCACCTGATCGCGCAGATCAGATCCGCGGTGGTATATGGCTTTAAGATGTATCTGGCGGGGGACGTTGCCATTGCCCGGTTTTTGATGGAAGGATCCGAGTGTCCGGTGACGTAAACAATGCGGCTGCCGAAGCGGTCACGAATGATCTTCGCCGCCTCGATACCGTCCATATCACCCATGAGCGTGATATCCATGAAGACCAGGTGCGGCCGCAGCTCTTCCGCCCGGCGGATCGCATCAGCCCCTGTCGCTGCAATCGAAACAACCCCGTACCCGAGTTTTTCAAGGCGGGACACCATATCGAACGCGATGATGCCGTCATCCTCGACGACAAGTATCCGCGTATCTTCACCACCTGTTCCGATCATCTCGCATACATCTCCCGCCCCGTCCGGCCTCCGGCGCCGGTTCGGGCGCACGAGCAGTGGACAACCAGATTTAATGGTATCGTGAAGGGGTATTAACGGTCTTTCGGTTCTTCACCGCGGCCCCCGCCCACACCCAAGATTTCATAAACTACACACTCCACAGGGTGCCCGGACCACCTGGAGGTGAGGTGAGATGAAGCGACTGGAAGGAAAGAACGTCCTGATTACCGGCGGCTCGACCGGCATCGGCCGATCGACGGCGATCAGGTTTGCGGATGAAGGCGCAAACGTCGCGATCAACTACCATGCAAGCGAGACGGAGGCGGAGATCACGCTTGGGGAGGCTCAAGGTGCCTGCAGCCTCATCCGCGAGAGGGGGTGCAAGGGGATGCTTGTCCAGGGGGACGTCGCAAACGAAGAGGACGTCAAGCGCATCTTCGATGAGGTTCTCAAGGCCTGGGGGAGGATTGATGTCCTGATCAACAACGCCGGTATCCAGGCCGCAAGCCCAACCCACGAGATGAGTATGGACGCCTACGATCGGGTCCTCGCGGTGAACCTCCGGGGCGCGTTCCTCTGCTCACGGGAAGCGATCAGGCACTTCCTCGACCGGGGCGGCGGGGGCGTGATCCTCAACAACACCTCGGTCCACGAGACCATGCCAAAACCCCAGTATGCCCCATACGCCGCAAGCAAAGCGGGACTTGGAGCTCTCGGGAAGACTCTTGCACTCGAGTATGCCGGACAGGGTATCCGGGTCAACACGGTCGCTCCGGGCGCGATTAGAACCCCGATCAACCGTGAATGGGCGGAAGACCCGGAGAAGAAAGCCCTCGTCGAGGGGCATATTCCACTCGGCCGCGCCGGGGAGCCGGAGGAGATCGCCGCGGTCTTCGCCTTCCTTGCATCGGATGAAGCCGCTTACATCACCGGGCAGACGATCTACGTTGACGGCGGGTTGACCCTCTGTAACGATTTCAGAACGCCGTGGTCGTTGGGAAGTTAAGAGTGACGAGATTAAAGTAAACGATAGGCTCAAAGAGTTCCTGCCGGTGAACAGCCGGGATCAGTCCCGGATGGCTACCTGAAAACTCAATCGAACCAGGTGACTTGTTTAAACATCTTAATATAATCCTATTTTTATACAGTAGGTCCCGAAACCGGCTGTCCGGAACAGGGCCCGCTGTGGAGTATTCACTGTAGAGCAGGCCTGCCTGCCACCGGGCGGCTCAGCGCAGCAAAGAGCATCCCTGAGCATCATAAACGGAGACCGGACAACGTATGGTCTTTGAGACAAAAGAGGGGCTAACAGACGAAGAGATCGGCCACGGCTTGAAACTCGTCATCTGGGACGGCCTTGCCACCCAAGCGATGGTGACGTTGACCGGCGGCATCTTCCTTGTAGCCTTCGCCCTGCAACTCGGGGCCTCGAACACCGTGATCGGCCTGCTCTCCGCCATCTCGCCCCTTGCAGAACTCCTGCAGATCCCGTCCATCTACGTCGTCGACCGCATACGGAAGCGGAGACTGATCGTTGTTACGGCCTCCCTCGTGGCACGCCTCTGCTGGGTCCCTATCATTCTGATACCGTTCTTCCTCTCGCCCGGGCAGGGGATATTCGTGCTCATCGCATCGATTGTCCTGTACTCAGCATTCTCGGCAATCTCTCACTGCGGCTGGAACTCCTGGATGCGTGACCTGATACCGCAGGACCGGCTTGGCGCATTCTTCTCCAACAGACTCACGCTCTCCACAGCGCTTGCACTCGTCGTCAGCCTCGTTGCCGGGTTCTTCATCGATTCGTGGGAGATCGCCTTCCCTGACCTCCCGACCTACGGCTACTCCGTCCTCTTTGCCCTAGGACTCATCGCGGGCCTTATCGGGATCACGTTCCTCGCCCGCACGCCAGAACCCAGGATGGTCGTCGAATACGAGGAGGACGGCCTCTTTGCCGCGATCAAAAAGCCGTTTGCGGATCTCAACTTCAAGAACCTCATCATCTTCCTTGCCTCGTGGAACTTTGCCGTCAACCTCGCCTCCCCATTCTTCACGGTCTATATGCTCCAGAGGATTGGTCTTGACGTCTCGCTCGTCGTCGGTCTCAGCGTCCTCAGCCAGATCATGAATATCGCCTTCTACCGGTCATGGGGAGGTGTTGCCGACCGGTACTCCAACAAATCTGTCCTCGCAGTGAGCGGACCGCTCTATATGCTCGCGATCTTTGCATGGATGTTCGTCACCCTCCCCGATGTCTACATCCTGACCTATCCCCTCCTCATCCTCATTCACATCCTAATGGGGATCTCGCTTGCGGGGGTCTCGCTTGCCTCGGGGAACATCGGCCTGAAACTGGCTCCAAAGGGCCAGGCAACCAGTTACCTTGCAGCGAGCACGTTCGCCAATTCGGTCGCCGCCGGGGTGGCTCCGATCCTCGGCGGGCTTCTTGTGGACTTCTTTGCCGAGCGTGAGCTCATCTGGACTCTGATCTGGAGGGACCCGGCACGCGAACTCGTCTTTGTCACACTCGATCTTCAGCAGTGGGAGTTCTTCTTCCTCTTCGCCTTCATCCTCGGGCTGTACTCAATTCATCGCCTGACGTCTGTGCAGGAAGAAGGCGAGGCAAAGGAGCAGGAGGTCGTCGACGAACTTCTCGCCGGGGTCAGGCGCGATATGCAAAACTTCTCGTCGGCAGGTGGTCTTCGCGACCTCGTGAAGTTCCCCTTCTCATTGGTCAGATACCGCAGAAAGGGGCGGGAGAAGATAATGAAGAAACGATAAGATGAATCGGTAACCATCATAGCCCAGGAATTTCACTTCGATATTATGAATCGGAGATATCTGCACGCAGGCATCATCATCAGTGCGCTGCTCGCAATGGCAGTTCTTGCCGCAGGATGTATCGGTACACTCCAGACACCGGGTGAGAACAGCACGTCGACACCACAGGAAGAGAGTGTCATCACCCACCCCTAACCAAGGACCTAGAGCGGCATCTCCGTAGAGCAGGCACTCAGCAACCGGCGGTCGGTCCGGGTCTATGCCGAAACGCCGCTCACGCTCGCCGAGATCGGGTAGGTCCTCTGGGCAGCGCAAGGGATCACGGACAGCACGGGCCACCGGACCGCACCTTCCGCCGGCGCACTTTACCCCCTGGAGGTCTACCTCGTCGCGGGAAGCGTCACCGATCTCGAGCCGGGGACCTACCACTACGATCCCGCGGGGCATCAACTCGTCCGCCTCGAGAGAGGGGACCTGCGGGAGGCCCTCAAGGTTGCGGCGCGCAACCAGACTCAGGTCGGCGACGCCCCGGCAACGCTCGTCATCGCCGCGGACCCCGAGCGAACGATCGCAAAATACGGCGAAGAACGGGGGATGCAGTTCGTATACATGGAGACCGGGCATGCTGCCCAGAATGTCTACCTCCAGGCAGAGACGATGAATCTTGCTACCGTTGCCATGGGGGCGTTCGACGATGCCGCGGTTCGCGAGGTCCTCAAGCTTTCGGAGGAGACGGTGCCGCTCTACCTTATGCCGGTGGGGAGAGGGATCCCGGGGAATGTTTGAAGTCAAGAACCGTCCACAGGGGTCCATCATGGACGCCCTCGAAGCAATTCTGACCCGGCGAAGCGTACGGGAGTACACCGATCGTCCGGTCGCTCCGGAGACGGCGAAAAGCCTCCTCGCCGCCGCGATGCAGGCACCGTTCTCCGGGAGCGAGCCGCCCTGGCACTTTATCGCCATCGACGACCCGGATATTCTCGCTAGAATTCCTGCCGTCAGCCCGTATGCCAAGATCCGCCCACCTCCACCGCTCGCGATCCTCGTCTGTGCGGACTTAAGCCACCCGGAAGACCGCGACATCTCGGTGCAGGGCTGCGCCGCGGCGACCCAAAACATCCTCCTCGCTGCTCACGCGCTCGGGCTCGGCGCGGTCTGGACTGCCATCTACCCGGACCCCGATCGGGTGCTCGGGTTTGCAAACCTCTTCTCGCTCCCGGACTCCGTTCTTCCCTTCGCCCTCGTCACACTTGGCCACCCGGCCGCACGCCCCCCGCCGGTTGACCGCTACCGCGAGGATAGAGTGCACCAGAACGCATGGTGAGAGAACCCGCTGGAACGGACCCTCATTCCTTATCAGGGATCATTCGAGATGGCCCGAGAAGACGAAACTGGCAGAGATGCCGGAGCACCAGCCGGCTTTCCGAAGAACAGGATGGAGGCACTCACCGACGGCATATTCGCCTTCGCCATGACCCTCCTCGTCATCAGCCTTGACGTTCCGGAGGGGGCCCACGACCTCTCGGACGCCGCCCTCATGGCAATGCTCGCCGGTTACCTCCCCGACCTCTACCACTACTTCCTCGCCTTCTTCATCCTTGCCGCCTTCTGGATAGCCCATCACGCCCAGGTAGACCATCTCAAGGTTATCGACCGCCGCTTCCTCTGGATCAACATCACGGCGCTCATGTTTGTTGCGCTCGTGCCGTTCTCCGTCTCCCTTATCGGCGACTACCCGGACGAGATCTTCGCGGCGGTCATCTTCGAGGCAAACCTCCTCGCCATCGGCCTGCTGTTTGCCGCGCAGTGGTTCTACGCCACACACAGCGGCCGCCTCGTTCATCCCGGCACCGATCTATGGCGCGGAAGCAGACGGGGGATGGTTGTCCCCATCGTCTCGGCCATCGCGATCCTGCTCGCCCTCGCCGGCTGGACGTGGAGCACCGTGATCTACGCGCTCATTCCCCTCGTGATGCGCTTTCTGCCCCCGAGCAGGTGAGGGACGGCACGACCGACGGCTGCTGCTGGCTGATGCAGTGGATCGCGCCAAGACCAGCAACCATCGCCGTGCAGTCGATCCCGACGACCTCACGGTCGGGGAAGACCTGCCTGAGTCGGGCTATGGCAATCTCGTCGTTTGGATGCTTAAAGACCGGCACCAGCACGACACGGTTTCCAATGTAGAAGTTCGCGTAACTTGCCGGCAACCGCTTCGCGCCCCCGACCCTTCCCGGCATCGGGAGCGGGATGACTGTCAGAGGGTTCCCGTCCTGGTCGGTCGACGCCGTAAGGATCTCATAATTCTCCTGCAGGATCGCGTAGTTCTCGTCGTCCTCGTTCTCCTCTAGGGCGCAGACGACGGTCGTCGGCCCCACGAACCGGGCGATATCGTCGATATGGCCGTCGGTGTCGTCGCCGGCGATCCCCTGCTTTAGCCAGATGACGTTTCCTGCGCCGAGGTAGGCCTCCAGGTAGGCCTCGATCTCCTCCCTGGAGAGGTGCGGGTTCCTGTTCGGGTTTAAGAGGCAGGACTCCGTCGTGAGCACCGTGCCGCACCCGTTCACATCGATCGCTCCCCCCTCAAGAACAATACCGGGGGTGAAGACGGGAAGATCCAGTTCGCGGTTCATGATGAGCGGGATCCGGGTATCCTCCATAAGTTCCTGGTACTTCTCCCCCCAGGCGTTGAAGGTCCAGTCCACCATCGCAAGGCTCTTACTCTTTTGATTGAGGACGAACGTCGGCCCGTAGTCCCGGAACCAGACGTCGGCATAATCTACAATGTGGAACCTGATGCCCCGTGTATCGAGGCCTACCTCCTCAAGCATCGCCTCAACCCGGGTGCGCATCGCTTCGCTCGTGACGAGGAGGTTGATGGTCTCGGACCCGCGCAGAGCCGCGATGATCTCGATGTAGGTCCGCTCTACGCTGGCAAGATCGGGAAACGTCTCCCGGTCATGGGGCCAGGAGAGCCAGACGGCATCGTGCGGCTCCCATTCCGCCGGCATGCGGTAGCCTAAACTCACAGGGGTCTTCCCCGGGGGGAGCCGGCGGGTAAGCGGCCGGTAGGTCTCCGGCCGCCGGTTCCGGAAGAAACCCCAGCCATCCCGGATGGTCTCGTTCTCCGCGAGGTCGACCTCCACGACAATGACCTCCTCGGAGGTCTCGCTTGCCCGGGCAAGGACGTTCCCGAACGCATCGGCAACAAAGGAACTCCCGAAGAACTGGAGATCCCCTTCAGTGCCCACCCGGTTGACGGCAGCGACGTGAACACTGTTTGCTATCGCATGGCCCCGCTGAACCGTCTCCCACGCATCACGCCAGTCGCCTTCAGGTGGCTCCTCCCCGGCAATCCTGCCGATGGCGGTCGGGTAGAAGATGATCTCCGCACCCTGCAGCGCGACAGCTCTTGCGGCCTCCGGGAACCATTGGTCATAGCAGATGAGCACGGCAATCCGGCCGTATTGAGTATCATAAACTCGATATCGGTCTCCAGGCCGGAAGTAGGTCTTTTCGTAGAAGAGGGGATCGTAGGGGATATGCACCTTCCGGTAGGCCGGGAGGAGGAGCCGCCCGTCGGCATCGATCACCACCGCGGTGTTGTAATGCTCGCCGGACGCGGTCCGTTCGTAGACCGGCACGATGACCACCACGTTATGCTCCCGGGCAAGCGCCGAGAACGCATCGGTCGAAGGACCCGGTATGGTCTCCGCGTAGTCCGAGGCGTCTGCATCCTCGTACTGCGGGAAATAGGGGACCCGGAAGAGTTCCTGCAGGCAGAGAATCCGGGCGCCCCTGGCGATCGCCGTTCTCGCCATATCAAGTGTGTGAGCCAGGTTGCGGTCGGGGTCCATCCCCACCGCCGTCTGGATAAGGCCGATCGTCAGTGTGCTCATCTTTTCCATCACTCCGTATTGGTAGGGCTCTAGGGCATCTTATAGCATCCGCAAACGGCCATAGCATTATCCCGCCCCGCGTCGAACCTCGTATAAATGGAATTTGTGACGGTCCTCCTCATAGCAGCCGGGCTTGCAATGGACGCGTTTGCCGTCTCGATCAGCGGAGGCACCACTGTTCGGGAAGACCGGGTCCGGTGGGCTCTCATTATCGGAGGACTCTTCGGTGGGTTTCAGGCCGCGATGCCGGTGCTTGGCTGGCTCGGCGGGGTGAACCTCGCCTCGTTTGTCGGGGCATACGCTCCCTGGATCGCCTTCATCCTGCTTGCCCTGATCGGCGGGCGGATGGTCATCGAGGCGGTGCTGGAGAAGGGCGAAAGCGTTCAGTTTACCACAGGAGGCATCGCGACGCTTCTACTGCTCGCCATCGCAACGAGCATCGACGCCCTCGCCGTCGGCATCACATTTGCCGTTCTCGATACCCCAATACTCTGGCCCGTGGTCACGATCGGTCTTGTAACCTTTGCTCTCTCCGCCGCCGGCGTGCTCGTGGGAAGTTCGTTCGGCCGGATCTTCGGAAGGAAGGTCGAGATCCTCGGTGGGGTGATCCTTATCGGGATCGGTCTCCGGATCCTGCTCGACCATCTCCTCTTCTAATAATCAGGCGGACTCGTCCAGAATCCTCCGCATATCGAGGACGAGCTCTTTGCTCTCCGAGTCGAGCGCGACAAGCCGGAGGTCCTCCGCCGACCGGACGCCGAGACCGAGCTCGGCAGCGCGGGCGATGGTCTCCATTTCAAAGATCCGGCCCTCCATCACCTCCGGCGTCGAGTTGTAAAGACGGAGCAAGGCGATCCCGGCAGCATCAAGGGCGACACGGTCGGTGCTGGCAAGGATGACGTTCGGCGCAATGACGTCGCCCCGCTCTGGCCCACCGGTCGAGAAACCTTGCGTTGCATCCATGATGGCGACATCACAGGGGCAGAACCGGCTGATCTCGGCGATCATCCGGCGCTGGTGCGGCGAGGAGTGCAGTTCCGCCATGTAGTTGTAACCGTCTCTAGGGTCCCGTTCCGCCACGGTCCCCACCAGGTTCTTGAGCGAGAGGGAGACGTGGCCCCCAAATCGGTGAGTCTTCAAGCAGCAGGTTTGGACCACCGCATCCGCTTCAGAGAAGGTCCGGGCGATCAGAAATCCCCGCTTCCAATGGAGACCATCTGGCGGCACAGCCTTCCAGCCGTCGGATTCGAGAACGTCGAGCACCACCACCTCCGCTCCAGCCCGCTCCGCGAGATCGATGATCCCCCGATTCTTCAAGACGGTTCTTGTCTCTCCCATCCCGCTCCGCTCCCCCAGCATGATCGACCGGGCACCTGCGTTCCTGATCTGCCTAAAGATCGCCTCCAGCGTATCAGGATGGGTCGTTGCAGGGAACGGGTCATCACTATTGAAGTTCGCCTTGACAGCAACAGTCTTTCCGCGTAGCATTGGGGAACCAGTCTCGCGCCAGAGGGTCTCGATGGCGTGATCGCGATCCGATGCATCGATGATATAGACTTGAGATGCTGCTGGGGATGCCATGCGCGCAGATTACCCCCCGATGTATAAATATCCTCCGTGCAGCCCTCTTTTCCAAAACATGACCGGTACCATGGGATATGCGCTGTAGGAGAAGTTGGTCTCCATGGCCTCCAGCCAGACACTTTCTGCCCGGCAAGAAGAGTGAGAGCAAAACGCTTATCGAGAGCCGTCCAACCCCGAAAGACTCGTTCATCATCTCCGCAGGAGAGCCATGCCCTGCACTTTGGGGGTTAAATCCAGCGGCCTCATTCGACATGTATAAGAGTACCCCCAGCGCAATACGTAATAAAACCTCAGGCTATCTCGGAGACCGCGAATCCCGCCAGAAACGCCTCAAAGAGGCATAAAGTGAGGTCGCAAGTCTCTGAAAGAGCAAAAGGAATGAGGCCAGTACAACCATGACTTCCAGAATGCATACCCCCCACACCACCTGTCCCAGTTGCCACGAAGAGGTCTTCCTGGATGAACTCGTGGGTGGGCGCTGCCCCCTCTGCGGGTACTCCCTCGATGATGACGACGGTACCTGCAGCGAATATGAGGAGACCCTTGAGCGCTCCGACCTAGGGTGGATGATCTTTCAATTATTTGTCTTCAATCGGTTCTGCAGCAGGGGAGCAAACCCGTTCCAGGTCATGCAGATCCTCTCACGGTACGAGGAACTCGCCCAGTGCAACCCCGCCGACGCAGAGAAGATGCAATTCACTCTGGAAGTTCCGATGAGCCGCTGGGAGCGGCTGCTCCCGAAGCGGTGCGCAAAATGCGGCAGAATATTCTTCACCGGCGGAAAAGCGGTAATCTCAGGAGACCTCTCGGCCCCTGAGCATCCAAAAACGTATATCTGCCCATCCTGCTGTCAGTAAGTCCGCGCAATCAGAGTTGACGTGCCTTTGCCGCCACAGGCGATGCATGGGCCGTCCGAGACGGTGACCAGGTCCGACCGGATATCGGACCCGAGGATGCTCGCATCCGTCGCCGCCTCAATCTTTTCTGCACACTCCTGTGAGCCGCACCAGTGAGCGACCGCAACGCCGCTTTTCACCGCACTGGCGGCCTCCTCGAGGGTCGCGACGACGGTGATCCGGTCGGCCATCGCCTGCTTTGCAGCCTCGAAGAGTTCTCCTCTAAATTCTGCAAAGATCGAGGAGATCCCTTCAACAACGCCCCGACGATCGAGTTTGACCTTCCGCCCCGTGCGCGTGACGGCAACGACCGTGTTCGAGTCGATATCCCGCGGCCCGATCTCGAGTCGGAGCGGTACACCACGCATCTCCCAGTGGTAGTACTTCGCTCCCGGGCGCATATCCCGGTCGTCCAGTTTCACGGTGAATCCGGCGCCTTTGAGTTCCGATTCAAGCTCTGCAGCGGCCGAGAGCACCTCATCGCGCCGCGTCCCGACGATGACCGGGACGATGACGACCTCGATCGGGGCGACCGCCGACGGCAGGACGAGCCCTTTGTCATCACCGTGGACGCTGATCACGGCGGCAATCGACCGCTCGGATATCCCGTAGCAGGTCTGATAGGCGTACTGCTGGTCTCCGTTTGCATCCTCGTAGGTGATATCGTAGGTGCGGGAGAAGTGATCGCCGAGCATGTGCACCGTGCCGATCTGGAGCGTCTTGCCGTCAGGCATGATGGTATCGACCGCGACGGTGTAGTCGGCACCCGGGAACTTGTCCCAGCTCGGACGGCGGGAGAGGATCACCGGGACGCAGAGAGCGTCGTAAAACTCCTTGTAGAGGGCAAGAGCGGCTTCGACCTGTTCTTCGGCCTCCTCGCGGGTTGCATGGACGGTATGTGCCTCCTTAAAAGATGTGATCTCCCGGAGACGGATGAGCGGACGGGTATGCTTCGTCTCGTAACGGAACGTATTGACGATCTGATAGAGTTTCAACGGCAGGTCCGTGTGCGACCGGATCCAGAGGGAGTACATCGGGTAGATTGCGGTCTCGCTCGTCGGCCGGAGGGCAAGCGGCACATCGAGCTCGCTCGTGCCGCCGTGAGTGACCCAGTAGACCTCGTCCTCGAAGCCCTTGATGTGCTCGGCCTCCTTCATGAACTCGGTCTTGGGGATCAGGAGAGGGAAGAGCGTCTCTTCATGATCGCGATCCATCAGGTCGCGGAGTATGCCATATGCACGCTTCCGTATGCCGAACCCATAGGGATACCAGACGTACAGCCCCTTGACCGGGTAGCGGACGTCCATGATCTCAGCTCGCCAGAGGATCTCATTATACCACTGGGAAAAATCATCTTTCCGGGGGAGTGCGCCTGTAGATTCTTCCATCCAACTCGTACCTCAAAAACTATTGATCTGGCTCATTAAGCGATCATACTTAGGATTGCCGGCGTAATAAATGCCTCCACGACCGCTGCAACCGCAAGAAGCGGGACGACGATCCGGAGGAATAGGCGGGAAAGATTCGCTGCCCGGGCGGCGGCATCACCACCACCCCGCCACTCCGCGAGGAGTTCCTGCCCGAGGAGGAGACCGAGGCCACCCGCTATGAGGAAGGCGGGGATCTCAAAGATGCCATGCGGCACAAGCGCCGCCGCGATGAAGGCAAGACCCTGCTGCTCGCGCACAAGTTCGGTCACCGCACCGATCAGGAGACCGTTGACCGAGAGGATCAGCAACGTAACCACACCAAACGAAGCTCCGCCGAGGAAGAGGAGGAGACAGGTGGAGAGGTTATTCAAGAACAGGTTCCAGGCAAGGATTGCCGGAGAGTCCGATAGGATCTGACCTGCCACCTGCTCGGCAAAGAGGGCCATAAGTTCTTCGCCGACCGCCGGATCGCTGACCACGGTGACGGCTCCTAGACCTACCGAGACGGCAAAGAAGACGGCCGCAAGGATCGTGGCCCGGAGAGGGAACACTTCAGACATAGAGCACCATCCGCACCAGATCCCGGATCCCCGGGGCCATGCCGACGACGATCATCGCAAGCAGGATGAGGTGCCAGAGATCGGGATTTCCTTCCCGCCGATACAACTCAAGGACGTATATCGCAGGGATGAGTACCGCGATCTTGAGGAGAAACATCGAGAATGCGGTGCCGGTAATCTCAATCAGGTTCGAGCCCACGACATGCTGCTCAACATAGTGGATGGGATGCAGGTCGATCCCGTAACTTGTTGCGCTCGCATCCAGCATGTGCCCGAAGATGAGAAGTTTATAGAGAATATTCGAGGCATAATCCCACTTGAGCACATAGACCAGAAACGCCCAGAGCGCAAGCGACGTTACGGCGGCAAGAGTGAGGATGACAGCGAGTACATTAAGCGCGATTTGCGTCTCAGTAAGGCCGAACCAGATCAGGGCCGCACCGGCGGCGAGGCAGGCGACGACCCCTGCCCCACCGTAGAACCAGCTGTAGCGGGAGATCAACCCGGCATTCTCAGCAAACTTTCCCGCAAAGAGAGCCACCACCGCAATCACAAAGATCACAAAGAAGATCAGGGGCGTGATCAGGAGAAACCGTAGATCGGACGTGATCATCCCGGTATCCTCAACAACCCTAAGAAGCCCGCCCAGGACAACAAACGGCAGGGTCGCAAGCACCAGTTCGTCGTCGACGGCAATCTTGTACCGCCGGAGCCCCCGATAAACGAGATAGACGGCTGCAATGAGGATCAGGGCATAGGTCAATGTATCGACGAGGGTATACGCCTCACCGTAGCGAATGGGATCTATGTAATATTTGTAGATGAACTCCCTAATCATTACTGATCTAAATGAGCGCAGACCGGATAAACCTACTCAGAACCAAGGTTTTTGACAAGTCCAAGTGGATGCAGCTCCCTCGGGACGTCGTCATCGGACACGGCGTCATCGAGCAGCTCCCGGCCATCTGCGAAGACCTTGATCTCGGTGACTCTGTGCTCATCATATCCGGGGATCAGACCAAAGATGTCGCCGGAAAGAGAGTCGAGGCGCTCCTTTCCGGGTCGTATGATACCACTATATTTACTACAAGCGGCACCGACTACCTCGATACGATCAAGAAGGCCGAGGCGGCATCGGCCGAGGTCGGGTTTGTCATCGGCGTCGGCGGGGGCCGGGTCATCGATACGGCAAAGATCGCCTCCTACAACACCGACCGCCACTTCATCAGCGTACCCACCGCCGCTTCTCACGACGGCATCGCCTCGTCAAGGGCCTCGGTCCCGACCGCCGACGGGAATGTCTCGCTCTCCGCCGAACCCCCCATCGCGGTCGTTGCCGATACCGAGATCATCGCATCGGCACCCCACCGCCTGCTGGCATCGGGGTGTGCAGATATCATGGCAAACTGCACCGCGGTCCTCGACTGGGAACTCGCCCACCGCCTCCGGGGCGAACAGCTCTCCGAATACGCGCTGACCCTCTCGCGGATGACCGCCGAGATCCTCTTTAAGAATGCCGACCTCATTAAACCCCATTCCGAGGAGAGCGCCTGGATCGTGACGAAGGCGCTGGTCTCGTCCGGGGTTGCGATGAGCATCGCGGGGTCGTCCCGCCCCGGCAGCGGCGGAGAGCACAAGTTCTCCCACGCGCTGGATAAACTCGCACCTGGAAAGGGCCTCCACGGCGAGAAATGCGGAATCGGGGCGATCATCACGATGTACCTCCATGGCGGCGACTGGGAGGGTATCCGCGACTCCCTGCGAAAGATCGGCGCACCGACCACCCCGGCCGAGATCGGGATCGATGACGAGACGGCAGTAGAAGCGCTGCTTGCCGCCCGGACGATCCGTCCGGAGCGGTTCACGATACTGGATATGGGGCTGACGCAAGAATCGGCACGCGAACTCGTGAAGATGCTCTACCGGGAGTGAGGTTATGGCAAACGAGAAGACAAAAGTGACCCTCATCGGCGCAGCACTCGCAAAGCAAGGGCTTGAATTCGTATACGAAGGCACCACGTGCCCGGAATGTGAAAACTGCAAGGTGAGCAAGGTCTGCCATAACCTGCAACCCGGGAAGAAGTATCGGATCATGGGGATCCGCTCAAATACCCGACACGAGTGTCCGGTCCACCACGAAGCGGCAGTCGCGGTTGATGTTGCCGAGGCCCCCGTCGTTGCGCTCATCAGCGCTGATATGGCTATAGCGAACTCGCAGGTGCGATATGAGTCCTCCTGCTCACGCACGGACTGTCGGAGTTACTCGCTCTGCCATCCCGACGGCATCATCGAGAAGGGAAAGTATATTGTCGGAGAGGTCCTCGGCAACGCGCCCGAGATCTGCGAGCGGGGCCGCTCCTTAAAACTTGTGGAACTTCGGCCGGTCTGATATTACGGTCTGCTCTCTGCAAAGAGCCGCTGTGCAAGGCTAAGAAGGTCTTTTCGGTCACGGAGCGCCGAGAGCCACGACGCCGGGATTGACTCGATCCCGAAGTGCGCCCCGGCAAGGCCGCCGACGATCGCGCCGACGGTATCGGCGTCGCCACCGAGGTTGACCGCCCAAACGACCGCATCGCGAAAAGACGACGCCTCCATAAAGATCCTAACGGCGCAGTGAGTGCAGATGACGGCATCAAGCGATGGCTCGGGCGCGTGGGCCCGGTAATCCTCGAGCAGTCCCCTGAGTTCCGGATCTCTAGAGAGATCGAGGGCCCGGCTGAATGCCGTATCGGCCGTCTCTCCCCGGCACATCCCGCTGACCATCCGGTTGACGAATGCCGAGGCCTCACCGGCGGTCGAGTCGTGGTGGGTGACGCGGGACGCGGCAAGGCTCACCTCCCATACCTCCTCTGGCGGGTAGAAGATGCCGATCGGGATCCCGCGCATTACGCTTCCGTTGCTCCTGCTCCCCCCGCGTGCCTCATGCACCCTCCTTGCGGCATCCTCCGGGGCGACCCCCCTCTCGATCAAGTCGAGGACGGCTCCTGACGTCGGCCCAAAGAACTTCGGATGGGCGCGGTATACCAAAACCAGGCGTCGGGCAAAGTCATCGGGATCGAACTCCCCACACTCGACAAGGCTCTCTGCCAGGGCTGTGGCCTGCAGGGTATCGTCGGTATACTCCCCCGGAAGGGTGTCATGAATTCCGCCTCCCTCCATCTCCGTTACGGCAATCGGACGCGGGGGAAGGCCTTCCAGGGGCGCGCCTAGAGCATCGCCGATTGCAAGCCCTATGAACGCCCCAAGTGCGCGCGGCTTGTGCATATAAAAAGATCACCAACAAATTATATCTACCCGCGGACAGTAGTATTCTTCGAGGAAAGGTGATATTGTGCAAAAAGAAGAGCTGCTCCACTTACACATGCTGCTAGTTCACATTAAAAAGTATTATGAAAGCACAACCGGGGAAGTGATTCCGACCGATCAGTACGACGCTCTCCACATCTCACCCGTCCATATCCATAAGAATAAAGTCTCACATAAAAAGGCTATTCTCACGTTGGGAAAAGAGATCGTCCAGCACATTAGAACTCATCACAACCCATACATCGAATACCACGCCGATTTTCAGTCCGAACAGATTGCAACCGAACATTAGATGATGAACGATACCGATATCTCCCGGGAGATCATCTCCCGCATCCTTTCTGCCGGGCCCGGCCCTGTTGATGTCCAGAAGATCAAACTCGACGTCTGCAGGGAGTATAGCGCCAATATGCCCAAGAGTTCCGCAATTCTTGCCGCCGCGACACCAGAGGAACGCAAAGTGCTCCGGCCGCTCCTCCTCGTCAAACCCACGCGGACCCTCTCGGGGGTGGCGCCGGTCGCGGTGATGACCTCCCCGCACCCATGCCCCCATGGGAAGTGTCTCCCCTGCCCCGGCGGACCGGAACACCCCTTTGCTTCTCCCCAGAGTTACACAGGTGAGGAGCCGGCGGCGCTCCGCGCCCGGGAGCACGAGTATGATCCCTACAAGCAGGTCCAGGCTCGACTTGGACAGTTCGAGGCGCTCGGGCACCACGTCGACAAGGCGGAGATGATCGTGATGGGCGGAACGATGACCGCCCGACCTCTCGAGTACCAGGAGTGGTTCGTCGGGGCCGCCGTGCAGGCGATGAACGATTACCCCCGGGTCGGGATGGCGCCGGCCTTGCCCGACCTGGAGGCGATATTTGCCGCAAACGAGTCAGCGCGAGTCAGGTGCGTCGCGACAACCTTCGAGACAAGGCCGGACTGGTGCCGAAAGGAGCATATCAACCGGATGCTTAGGATGGGCGTGACCAAGGTGGAACTTGGCGTCCAGCACCTGGACGACCGGATCCTCGAGTACAACCGCCGGGGCCACGCGGTCGCGGACTCTGTCGAGGCAAACTGCCTCCTTCGGGATGCCGGGTTGAAGGTAGGGTTCCACGTGATGCCGAACCTCCCCGGCGCGAGTATGGAGGACGACCGGCGGATGTTTCAGGAGCTCTTCGCTGATCCGCGGTTCCGGCCGGACTTCTTAAAGATCTACCCGACCCTGGTTACTCCGGGATCCGAGATCGAGGCCCTCTGGGAGCGGGGGGAGTACCGGCCCTACACCGAGGAGGAGCTGATCGATCTTGTCGCCTACGCAAAATCTCTCCTCCCGGAGTACGTCCGCCTCCAGCGAATCCAGCGGGACATTCCGGCAAAACTGATCGTCGCGGGCTCGCGGCACAGCAACTTCCGCCAGCTTGCAGGGGCGCGGCTCCGGGAGCAGGGGCTCCGCTGCCGGTGCATCCGGTGCCGCGAGGTGGGCAGAACGCCTGCGCCGGAGGAAGTCGCGATCTCGACCTACACCTACCAGGCCTGCGGTGGGGAGGAGCGGTTCATCCAGGCGGGTTCGGTAGACACCCTCGTCGGGTTCGCCCGACTCCGGTTCCCATACCGGCCATTCCGCGAGGAGCTCGCTGATGCAGCACTCCTGCGCGAGCTCCATGTCTACGGGAGCATGGTCCCCTTGAGCACCCCGGCGACCGCCAGAGATTGGCAGCACCGCAGTTACGGCAGCGAACTCCTCTCCGAGACGGAAGAGGAGGCTCGCGATCACGGCTATCGGCGGCTCGCGGTGATGAGCGGTGTCGGGGTGCGGCCCTACTACAGGAAACAGGGATATGAACGAGTGGGCCCATATATGATCAAGACGCTTCCATGAAGCCCGCGACGCTCGAGTTTGTCAAGCAGAGGTTTGGCGAGTATTACCAGAGGCAGAACATCGCCGCTCCGTCGTCCCTTGAGCAGCGCGAGTGGGGATTTGTCTTCTTTGATGCCGCGGCAGAGATCCGGATGCGGCGGCACATGGCATTTGTGGACCGCGAAGAACTCAACGCGTACGTGAGGAGTCTGGTGCCCGCTCACGCCTACTACTCAACGGCCTACTACCAGACACCATCAGCGCCGACGATGAGCGAGAAGCACTGGGCCGGCGCTGACCTGATCTTCGATCTCGATGCCGACCAGATCGTCCGCGGCCCCTACCCGGTAATGCTTGCACGGGTCAAGGAGGAGACCGAGAAATTGATCGGGATTCTGACCGATGAACTCGGATTTTCCAAAAACCAGATCAGGATTGCCTTCTCCGGAGGACGGGGCTACCACGTTCACGTCACCGATATCGCCGTCCGGGGATGGGGAAGCCCGGAACGGCGTGAGATCGTCGATTATGTCTGCGGCATAGGGCTTGACCCGGACGCGATGCTTGCACCGGGAGACAGGAGCACCCGGCCCGGATGGCGGTGGCGCTATGGTGAGGCGCTCCGCACCCACCTCTCCTGGCTTTCCGGCCTTCCACCTGCCGAGGCGATAGCGTATCTTGCAGGACTTGATGGTATCAGCAAACGAACGGCCTCGGAGTTCGTCGCACATCTGGATGCACATCTCAAGAAGGCCCCAAGTGACCTCCTGCAAAACCGCGTCGTCCGGGCACTCGTGGCCGCACCCGAGTTTGAGGGCCGGATCAGGGATGTAGGGGCACGTGCGGATGAACCGGTCACGACCGACATCAAACGGCTGATCCGGGCGCCCGGGTCCCTCCATGGCGGGAGCGGCATGCGGGTCGTGCCGCTCGAGATCTGCGATCTCGCGGACTTCGACCCGCTCGTGGACGCGGTGGTCTTCGGCGAGCGGGAGGTGCGGATTGACGTGAAGGCAAACATCACCACATCTCTGCTCGGAAATACCTACACGTTGAAGACGGGTACGGTAAGCGTCCCCGAGGCACTCGCGGTCTTCCTCTGCTGCCGGAACATGGCGGAGATAGCCGGAGGTGTGAGGTAACCGATGGCTGCCGATCCTCTTGAACGACTCCGCCAGGCGCTGCTTGACATGCACCACTCGGGAGGGCTCTCCGAGATTGAGCCCAGTCTCTACGAGGAGGCCCGGGCGCATATCGAGAAGCTGAAGGCCGACTATTACAGCCTGCAGAACCCCCTGGAGAGCAGGATGGGAAGCCTGATCATCGAGGAGATCGGGAGCGTCACCGAGACGGTGCAGGAGATCTTCTCCATCCGGACCAGGCAGATCCTCGACCTTGCGTTCCAGCAGATCGAGGGGCAGTACTTCGACAAGGACGAGGCCCGAAAGATGCTCCCGCAGGAGCGGGTGATGTACGAGCAGATCGTCGACGCTATCGAGGCTTGCCGGGAGGCGCTCATCCACGGAGAAGAGACGTCGCTTGGCGAGAGATCCACAACCGCCGCAAGAGACCTCGATAAAGTCGAAGAGACGGCGATGGCCGACGAACCGGAGGAAGAGACAGCCGCTGCCCCCCGCCCGGCCCCATCCCCCTACGCTCTTGTGCATATACGCACCGATATAGAGTCGTTCATGGGAGTAGACGGCAGAGTCTATATCTTAAAGAAGGGTGATATCGTCACCCTGCCGGAAAGCAATGCGGATGTGCTCTGCGAGCACGACATAGCCTTAAATATTAGGCTTAACAAGTAATATAGGTACTCGAAATCAATCAAATAGAGGCTATTATTATGAAAATGCCATCAAAGTTCAAGACGTACTGCCCATTCTGCAGGAATCACCAGATCCACGAGGTCGTAAAGGTAAAGAAGGGCAAAGTGCGCCACTTCAACTGGATCGACCGCCAGAAGGGGCGCAGGAGCACGGTGGGCAACATGGGCAAGTTCAGCAAGGTGCCCGGCGGCGACAAGCCGACAAAGAGGATCAACGTCAAATACCGGTGCACGGTCTGTGGAAAAGCGCACCTCCGGCCGGGGTTCAGGCTCGGCAAATTTGAGCTTACGGAGTAAGATATTATGGTCCGGATGAACAGAGAGAACAGGAGCACATTCCTCCGGGTAAAGTGCCCCGACTGTGAGAACGAACAGGTAGTCTTTGAGAAAGCAAGCACCGTTGTGGAGTGCAACGTCTGCGGGCGTATTCTTGCAGAACCCCGCGGTGGGAAAGCTGATATAAAGGCTGAGATACTGGCAGTACTCGAGTGATTATTTCATGCACGAGAGAGAGTGGCCCGAAGAAGGAGAACTCGTCGTCTGCACGGTCGTGGACGTGAAGGACTTTGCGGCGTTCGTGACCCTGGATGAGTACAACGAGCGAAAAGGGCTCATACCGATATCCGAGATAGCGCGGGGCTGGATTAAGTACATCCGGGATTACATACGGGAGGGACAGAAAGTCGTCTGCAAAGTCCTGGGTGTGGATCCAGATCGTGGCCACATCGATCTCTCGTTAAAGGATGTCAACGAGCACCAGCGGCGCGAGAAGATCCACGAGTGGAAGAACGAACAGAAGGCCACGAAATGGATCGGGTTCGCGTCCGAGGCGACGGGCGTGGACCGCAGGGTAATCGAGGATGCCATATATCATGAATACGGCCAGTTGTACCCGGCCTTCGAGGATATCGTCACCACCGGCGGCGAGGCTGTAGAGAAACTGAAACTCGACAAATCTGTCAAAGAATCACTCATTGCCCTTGCGCACGAGAACGTAAAAGTTCCACGGGTTACGATCACAGGAAACCTCGTCCTGACATCCCCGCGACCTGATGGCGTCAATGTGATCCGGCGGGCGCTCCGGAGCGCACAGCCGAAGATCGAGGATATCGAGATCGACCTGATCTACATTGGGGCTCCAAATTACCGGATAAAAGTTACTGCGCCAGATTATAAGTCGGCGGAAAAAGCTATCGAGAAGGCAGCAAATGCCGCCGTCGGTGTAGTCGAGCGGGCAGGCGGATCCGGCAAGTTTATCCGGAAGCAGAAGGCCGGATAAAACGGTATGAGCAGTCGTATTCGCCGTTGTCCACAGGACGGAAGATATACACTCTCTCCGGTATGCCCGGTCTGCGGCCGACCGTCCCGGCCGGCCCATCCGGCACGCTTTTCACCGGAGGATAGATACTGTAGTTACAGGAGAGCGGCACGCAGATGGAAGACGTCAGAGTAAACTTTCTTCGGGAAGAAGACATCGACGCTCCGATCCTGATCGAGGGCCTGCCCGGCATCGGGCACGTCGGGAGACTCGTTGCCGATCACATGATCTCCGAACTGGCAGCCGAGAAGATAGCAGAGATCTATTCGATCTATTTCCCGCCGCAGGTGATCGTCGATGGGCATGGCGTCACGCACCTGGTCAACAACGAGATCTACCGCTGCGAGAAAGACGGGAAGGCAGCCCTCTTTTTAGTGGGCGACTTCCAGAGCAACTCGGCCGAAGGCCACTATATTCTGACCGAGCATTATCTGGATATTGCTGAGAGCCTCGGTGTCCGGCGGATCTATACACTCGGCGGATACGGTGTCGGGCACCTGGTCGAACACCCAAGAGTACTCTGTTCGGTCAACATGGAGCATCTCCGGCCGGAAGTGGAGGCGGCCGGAGGGTCGTTTGAGAACGCCAAAGGCGGCGGCATGATCATGGGAGCATCAGGACTCCTGCTCGGCCTCGGCAAGATGCGGGGGATCGAGGGGATCTGCCTGATGGGCGAGACAAGCGGATATATCGTCGACCCAAGGAGTGCCGACAGCCTTCTTGCGGTCCTCTCACGCCTGATCGGGATCGATGTCGACCCGACCAGCCTGCAGCAGCGCGCTGAGGCCATGGAGCAGATCATAGCAAAGATCCAGGAGACCGAAGAGGCCCGGGGTCGCGAAGAACTGAGTTACATCGGTTAGTAGCCTCCGCATTTTTGCATGGGTGAACCGTTTTGAGGGATGCGGTCCCCTGCACCGACCACCCGCGAACCGGCGATACCAATCCTTAAGGCCCGCAAAGATCGATAAAAAGAAGAGTATGGTCCCCCTCTACCTCGCCAGGTGGGAGACGCGGCTCTGGGCCTGGTTGGTCGATATCATCGTGATCGGGCTGCCGTTCTGGGCGCTCTCCGATTGGCTGCCGCCGGCATGGCGGATCACGATCGACCCCGGTCTCCTCTCCTTCAGCCTCTCCTCTCTTGCCCTCTTCGTCTACTGGACGCTGCTCGAGGGGTACCGGGGTCAGTCCATCGGCAAGATGGCGTTGAAGATCCGTGTCACCGGCCGTGCCGGCGAAGAGATCAGGCTTGGTGCCGCTGCCCTTGAGAGTTTCGGAAAAGCCTTCTTTTTGGTTCCCGACTGCCTGATTGGGTGGCTTGCCATGCCCGGCTCAAAACAGAGGCTCTTTAACCGGATCTCGGATACCATCGTGATCGAGACCCGGGAGAGCGAAGAGCCGGAGGGGGTCACCTGCATAAAGCATGATGAGTGAGAGACAGTCCTCCGGGGCCGGGCTCACTCGTCGATGCCGAACTTCCGGTCGATCTCCACAGCCGCGGCCTCAAGATCGTCGAGGACCCTGAGGGCGTCTTTGCGCAGTTCCCGCACCATCGACTGGAGAGAGTTCCCCCGAAGGTAGATCTGCCTTTTGTGACGGTAAACGACACCGGCATCGATAAGGTTTCGGATATGGTGGTTGACGCGTGAACTGGAGATCTCAAGGTCCTGGGATATCCGCTCCACCGACACTCCGGTCCCGGGCAACTGGTGCTCAAGGAGGGTGATGACGATCCGCTGAGCGATCTGTTCGATATCCCTCCCCTCTCCAATGCCGAGGCTCTTGAAGAACCACTCAAGGTCGTCATACCCCTGTCCACCTCGCGGCCTCTCGATCTGCCGAAATATTATCTGTCTTGCCATTGGCGCCATGGGTTGGTGATGGATATGGATTGGATGAAATATAAAAGTTATCAATAAAGTCGAAATGATATCTACAATTTTGATAAGATATAAATATTTGAGCGTCCAAAGAGAAGGACGCAAATAATCTCTGGAAGTGATAGGCTCATGGAGATTATTCCGATTGGCGAACGGGTTCTACTGAAACCCACAAAAAAAGAGGAAGTTACGAAGAGCGGTATCTATATTCCTGAATCCGCGCAGGAAGGAAAAAAAGAGGGAATCGTCGTTGCAGTGGGTGAGCGCGACGATGGTACCAAGCTTCCCCTCAAACCGGGGGACCATGTTCTGTACGGGGGCTACAGCGCGGATAAGTTCGAGATCGATTCAGAGACGTATATCTTTGTCCCGTTCAAGGACATCCTGGCAAAGATTGAGTGAGGAGGGAGTCCATGGCAGTATCCAAGCAGTTGATCTTCAACGAAGATGCCCGCAGAGCACTCCTTGCCGGCGTCAATAAGGTTGCCGACACCGTTAAGATCACGCTCGGTCCAAAAGGCAGGTACGTCGTGATCGATAAATCGACAAACCCTGTCGTGACGAACGACGGCGTGACGATTGCAAAAGAGATCTCACTTCACGACAAGTTCGAGAACATCGGTGCAAAACTTGTCAAGGAAGTTGCCCAGAAGACCCAGGATCGGACCGGCGACGGGACGACGACGGCAACGCTCCTCGCCCAGGCCATCCTCAACGAGGGGTTAAAGAACGTCTCCGCCGGGGCAAACCCGATCGAGGTCAAGCGGGGCATCGATGCCGCAGTTGCGGCAACCGTGGAATATATAAGATCAACGAGCGTCCCGGTCAAGGACAGAGACAAGATCCTCCAGGTTGCCACAATCTCCGCAAACAACGATGAGGAGATCGGCAAACTCATCGCCGAGGCGATGGATAAGGTCGGATCCGGGGGCCTCATCACGGTCGAGGATTCAAAGAGCCTCGAGACCGGGCTTGACGTGGTCAAGGGGATGCAGTTCGACCGGGGGTATGTCTCGCCCTATATGATCACGGACCCCGAGAAGATGGTCTGCGAGTATGAAGACCCCTACATCCTGGTCACCGACAAAAAGATCACCTCGCTCAAACAGATGATCCCGATCCTCGAGACGGCCGCCCAGGAGGACCGACCGCTCCTGATCATCGCCGAGGATGTCGAGGGCGAGGCTCAGGCGGCTCTCGTCTTAAACATCATACGCGGCGCTCTCAAAGTCTGTGCGGTCAAAGCACCCGGCTTTGGCGACGAACGCAAGGCAATCCTCGAGGACATTGCTATTCTCACGGGCGCGACGGTGATCTCCGAAGATAGAGGAATGAAACTGGAGAATGTTTCCCGGCAGGTCTTCGGCACAGCCCATACAATCAAGGTCGACAGAGATAAGACCCTGATCGTCGGAGGGAAAGGCGACCGCAAGGCCCTGGAAGAGCGGATGCGCCTCATCGAGTCCCAGATCAATATAGCCGACTCGGAGCGGAAGAAGGACGAACTCCGCAAGAGGCTCGGAAACCTCGGGGGAGGCGTCGCGGTCATCAAGGTCGGGGCGGCGACCGAGACCGAGTTGAAAGAGAAGAAGATGCGGATCGACGATGCCCTGAACGCCACAAAGGCGGCGGTCGAGGAGGGCGTGGTTGCCGGAGGCGGAGTCACCCTCTTTAGGGCAATTGGCGCACTTGAGAAGTTGAAGTTCGACGACGACCGTAACGTTGGCGTATCCATCGTGCGCCGGGCACTGGAGGAGCCCATCCGGCAGATCGCAAGAAACGCCGGCGTCGAGGGGGCAGAAGTCATCGCGACGATAAAAGGAAGCAATGATCCCGCGTTCGGCTACAACGCAAAGACCGGCAGTTACGAAAACCTTGTTGAGCACGGCGTCATCGATCCCGCAAAGGTGGTGAGGCTCGGACTCCAGAATGCCGCATCCATCGCAGGCCTTATCCTCTCAACAGAGGTCGCCATCACCGATTTCGATGACGAGAAGGATACAAAGAGCGCGGCTATCATCATCTAAGGCAAGGGGAAATAGAACCTCCACTCCCCTTTTTCCACTCCATCTCCGCTCGTTCGGGGTAGTTCAGTCTCGCACCACAGGGAGGCCCGCGGCCGTCCAGGCGCTCATTCCGCCCTCGATCTCATAGACCTCCGAAAACCCGGCCTCCCGCATCATCTCCCGGACACCGGCGCTCCGACCTCCCTTCTGGCAGCATATGAGGTAGACCGCCTCGGGGTCAAGACTTCCTATATGCTCCTCAAAATTCGCCGAATTGATATTGACTGCACCGGGGATATGACCGGCAGCAAACTCATCCGGTCCTCTCACATCCACGATGACAAAATTCGGATTCTCTCTGTTCTCTTCGATCAGGGCGGATGCCTGATCCGGAGGTATGGTCCGGATAACCTGGTTATCAGGAGCCGGGGCATCACTCAGACAGCCGCCGGCGAGGGTCGCCGCAACGATACTTCCGGCGGCGAGCAGGAAGACAAACGAAAGGTGAGGGGAAACCATGGGCCCACATCAGGCCCAACGTCATATAGTTGTTCCGATCTCTGATATCCCCAGTGGTATCAGAGACGAACCATCTCACACGATGTCGTCAAACTTCATCGATGCACTACTGACGGTCATGATCGCACGGAAGGTCTCCGGCGTATCGAGTGCCACAATCTCCCCGCCATCAATCACGGCAACCCTGGTGCAGATTGCCTCCGCTTCAACAAGATCCTGAGTCGTAAAGATGACCGTCACCCCCCGTTCCCGGTTCAACCGCTGCAGCAGTTTCCAGGTCTCCTCTCGGCCGGAGTCGTCCAGCCCCTTCGTCGGCTCAGCAAGGAAGAGGACACCGGGATATGCAAGGAACGCCCGGGCGATCTCAAGGTGCCGTACCATGGTAGGGGAGCAGGTCCCAACCGCGACGTCAAGACTATCAGAGAGCCCGAAGAGTCTCGCAAGATCGAGGATCCGTCTTCTTCGGACCTCATTGCTCATCCCCTGCAGTTGTGCATGAAAATTCAGGTTCTCCCTGACGGTCAGAGCCGGGTCAAGCACCGGCTCCGGGAACACGATGCCCATGCTCCGCCGCACATCCCCGAGGTTCCCGAGGATTGCAAGCGGCGAGCGTTCCGCAAACGCGGGAACCGGAATAAGAACCGTTGAGATGATTGCAGCCAGCGTCTCTCGACTTCGGTCACCGCTGCAGAGGATACCCATGATCTCCCCCCTCTTCACATCGAGTGGAATCGGGCCACACGCCTGAAATCGCTCCAGGCGCCGGATCAGGTCCTCAGCTGTAATGGCCGTCATGCACCTCCGCACAACTGCAACTTATTGGATGGAATGAAACCGTCTTCAAACACCCACACCTTGGCATATACAGATCTATCACGATGAACAAAGTCGAGATTCGTATTATATCAACAGAGGAGCAATCTCCCGCACAGCAAGATGCGGACAATCCCCTGTTGCTTGATCCGGGAGATATTTGCTGGATAAACTTATCCCAACTATCGACTTATAATCATTTCTATATAGTATCGACTATATTTCATTGAATTTGGAATATTCATATATCTGCAGAAACCCATTTCCACCTAATCCACCTCTGAGTGCCAATCGGGGAGAGCAGATTAAAATATTTAAGACAGAGGCTCATCCAGTGTATGGCCATAGAGACTGAGCTGCCGACGATCACGATTCTACCGTTCCTCTTCAGTCCGGATCAGATTCTTATCGCCCTCGCCATTCTCATACCCGCTCTCGTCATCTTCAATCTGCTCCTTATTGCCGAAGGGACGTTCGAATCTATAGGGCTCCGGTTCTACCAGGCTGTGCTGGTAACCGTAGGAGCCCTCATCGGCAGCCTGATCGACATCCCGCTGGTAACCCTCGGCGGTGCCACCATCGCGGCCAACGTCGGGGGAGCGATAATTCCACTCATCGTGAGTCTCGAGATGATCGCAAGGGGCCGGATCTCACGCCCAAAGACCCTCGCCGCCATCATCGCCGTATCGCTCATCGCTTATGTCTTCGCAACACCCGTCCCAGGTCTCGGGATCACCATGCCTTTCTACATCGCACCCATCGCAGGGGCGGCTGCAGGGCTTCTCCTCGCTCGCGGCTGCCAGACGGCAGCAGGGCTTGCCTACGCCGGGGGAACGATGGGCACCCTGCTCGGTGCCGATATCCTCAAACTCGCAAACCCTGCCATACTTGCCGCACTTGCCGGGGACCAGCCGACCATCCTCTCCATCGGGGGAGCGGGAATATTCGACGGTATCTTTATCACCGGCGTCCTCTCGGTTCTGCTTGCGGCGTACGCTGGAAGAAATCTGCGAAAGAATGCAGGAGTCTGTCCAAAAGAGAGGGAAGACCGAGGCTTGGGGGGTATATGGCCCAAATAGATGGGGTCACTCATCCGAACAGGTCTTTTTGAGACCCATTCCGTTGATGTCGCAGGAGGGGCAGGGATCCGAACCGTTCACCACCCGGTAGGCGTCAGCGAGGACCGCGGCATTCGCGAGCATCCCTGCGATCAGGATCACCTCGAGGATCTCGGCCCGGGTTGCGCCCTTCGCCATCGCCGCCTGCATGTGGTACTCGATACAGTGGCTGCACTTGAGCGCGGCACCCACCGCGAGGCTTATGAGCTCGATAGTCTTTGGATCGAGCTGGCTGGTCTCGACAACCGAACCCTTATAGAGCAGGTGCGAGATGAGGATCTCCGGCCGCTCCGCCATCCGCTCAAAAATTAGAGGGACTCTTCCGTATTCCGCCTCAATCTCCCGGAGGAACTCCTTCGCGATCGCATCCGATCCGCGCTCAGCGACCCTTGCAAGTATCTTCTCAAAGTCCATCGCTACACCAGTATCTTAGTCTCCGAGAAAGGTTTAATCCGGATCAATATGTAATTGCGCATCCGCGACGGTGTGACATCGGCGATATCCCCGATGGTCACCCCGTCCGTGACCTCGAGTGCCCGAATCTCGGGGGCATAGAGATCGAAAGGAAGTTTCACCCGCAGTCCTTCCATCTGAACGGTCACCGGTGTGGGGTGCGTCAGCATACTGACCTCGTGGATATGCTCCTCGATGATCGCCATCAGCCGGGGCGGGAAGACGGAGAGCGGGTCCCGCGCGAGGTCATCCCGTCGGGCGTCCAGGGTTCTCGAGACCTCGTCGACCAGTTCATCGAGTTTCGCAAGTTCCTCGGGACGCTTGAGCCGGTGCATGATCCGGCCGACGCCGCCGACGTAACCCTCGACAGGCGGGTCAATGATCCGCATCAGGGTCTCACGGTCCGGAGAGCCGGTCACCACAATCGGGACATGGATCCCGCGCCGGAGCGCCGGAAACTTCTGCCGGATGCACTCCTCGAAACTTCCCAGCACATAGACGGCCAGATCGTGCTCGTTGATGACGTCCCGCTCCTCGTCGTTGAGGTTTGCGATCCGCTTCCCGAACCCTCTCGCAAGCCCGACCATGTTGGTCTTTGCGCCAACCCGTCGAAGGTACTCGGCGATATCGCATGCGATGTGGGGGAGGTGATGGATCTCGAGGCTCGGGCTCACAACAGCGATCTCGGTCCCGACGAGGGGCGCTTCAGTAACCTCGCCGGCAAGCGGTTTTGAGATCTCCCGTATCAGGTCGATGTCGTCCCGCGGAACGAACGACTGGAGCACGACGTCCTGGGCCATGACGTGTTTCTGCACGATATAGCCGCCAAGATCGTCGATCAGGTCCATAATCTCATCGTGCCGGTAGACACCGCCCTTGTAGGTCACCGGTACAAGCGTCGTCACAGTCTCTCCCCCATCTTCTCGAATATCGGCGCAACAACCCGCTCCACGATATCGCCCGGGAGGGTATCTTCACTGGCCACGTAGTAAAACCTCCCGTCCCGGATGTACTGGCGGCGGACCTTGAACCCCTCGGGTGCGATATACTGGAGCGCGTAGATGATGTCTTTATAGAGCGTCTCGCTCGGGTCGGCCACCACCATCTGTTCAAGGTCTTCCCTCCCGACGATTCCTGCCGGGAGGACGACGGTGAACCTGTCCGGCTGCTCGACGTTCTCCTTCCCGAAACGCGCCCAGAGTTTCTGAAGCAGCGGCGCAAGGTATGTCTCGTCGGCGATATCGAGGACGATCTCCTTCTCGCCGGGGTTGACGTTTGCAAAATCGCTAACACGGATCGTCCGCGGCATATGGCGCAGGACCCCGGCAGCCACAAAGATCGGCACCTTTGGATCGACGTAGATGTGCAGCCGGTCGATCACTTTGATGAGGTCGAGGTCCTGGAGGACATCGGCCGCAATCCGCTCATACGCCTCTTTCCCGACCTCGTCTGGGGACTCCACCACGAAGTAGTTTAATGGGGGCATCTACTCTCCCTGGATAAACCCGGACGCAAGCAGGGCCGACCCGACCGCACCGATGTACTGCGAGTAGCGCGGAACGACGACCTTGGTCTGCAGGAGTTGGCCCATTGCATAGACCAGCCCCTCGATGAGCGAGGTGCCGCCGACCATGATCACCGGCTCCTTGATGTCGACCTCCTGCAGTTGCTGCTCAAAGACCTGCTCAGCGACGCTGTGACAGGCCGCAGCTGCTACGTCCTCCGGCGAGGAGCCTGCCGCAAGCGCGTTCACCAGGCTCTGTGTTCCAAAGACGATACAGTAACTGTTCATCGGGACGTTCTTCGCCATCCCCTTCATCGCGAGGGGGCCGAGTTCGGTGATATCCACACCGAGCCTCTTTGCGGTCATCTCCAGGAACCGGCCGCTTGCACCGGCGCAGATCCCGCCCATCGTGAACGTCCCGGGGATGCCGTCGATGACACTGATCGCCTTGTTGTCCATGCCGCCGATATCGATGACGGTCGCGGCACCCCGCTGGTGATCGGCGAGGTAGACCGCACCCTTCGAGTTCACCGTCAACTCTTCCTGAATGAGGTCGGCGCCGAGGTGCTTCCCGATCAGGAACCGGCCATACCCGGTGGTCCCGATCGCCTGGATATCATCGCGTGTAAGACCGGCCATCTCGAGCGCCTGGGCGATCGCCCCGTCGGCGCTCTTGATCACCTCGGTCGTCGGGAGCCAGCCGGTGCCGACGATCTCGTTATCCTTCATCACAACGGCTTTTGTGGTGCTCGACCCCGAATCGACGCCCAGCGTGATCCCGGTCTGCACCTCACGTGCAAGGAGCGCTCTCCGGCGGGCGATGGTGGTCAGGGCTTCCATCCGGGTGAGAAGTGTGCCTGCGGTCGTCCGCTCGGTGAAGGAGTAACTCACCACCGGAAGTCTGGAGTGCTCGGGAATGTACCGGCGAAGTTCGTTTCGGACGATCGCCGCCTCGGCGCACCTGAAACAGGTGCTGATGAAGACCCCGTCCGCATCCACCTTCCCCTCCACCAGGGCCATGGCCCGGGCGATCATCAGTTTCAAGTCGGCGCTCTTGACATCAAGCCCGAAAGAAGCGACCGCCCGCTCGACATCGGCGAGCGCGATATCGGGGAAGAAGATCTCTGCATCCACCGCCTTGGCGGCGTCGTAGATCTCCTTCTGAACGCCGCTGTATTCCGGGCCGCAGGAGAGTTGCGCAATCCGCACTTTCTGGCTCATTCCTCACTCTCCTTTGGAAGTCCTGCGAGGAAGTTTTTGATGGCGGCGACGAACTGCACGCCTTCTTCCTCATTTGTGGGGTATTTCAGTTCGAGGATCGGGATACCTTTCTGCCTCAGGGAAAAGAGGATCAACTCATCGGTGCGGGCGCAGCCCATACACCCAAACGCGAGATCGGCATCAGTGACGATGACCGCGGCCTCGGCCTCCTCAATGAGCGGACCGTAGATCGCCATCCGCCCCCGGACGCCGGACGGCACCTCGACTGCCGCATACTTTAAGCCGCGCTTTGGCTCTTCGGGCGTGATCTGCAGGGGCGGGGAGTCAACCCCGGCGGTCTGTATCCGTTCCCGGATACCGAGGGCCGAACCGAGCGGCTTATGTCCGAACCGGGCCACCAGGTCGGAGAGGATGAGGCTCGTTGCAGGGTAAATAAACACCTTTGCCATATATTCAGGACTCCTCTTTCTCAATCAGTTCTTGTAATCGCTTTATATCGAGTTTTGGTTTCTTCTTGGGCGCCGCGGGCACCTCATCCGGGGCCTCAGTCTCCCGTCGCTCGAGTACCTCAAGGCCGCGGGTGATGTAGCGGAGGATACGCACCTCCCGTTCATGGCCCAGGTAACCGGGCCTCGCCCCGCCGAGGTTTGCCCGGCACCGCCGCGGGTCGCCCGGCGGGAAGCCCCGGTCCTTGACGAAGATATGAGCGGGATCAAACGCACGTATCACCTCGATGAGGCGGTCGACGGCTTCTGGTTCGCCCGTCACCTGCAGCCCAAAACAGGTCTCCTTGATCAGGACGCCCTCGGAGGCCTCGTAGGCCTTGAGTGCGAGCTCGCCGGGGGTCAGGGTCGGGGACTCGACGAAGACGTATTTGGTCACCGTACCCACGTACTCCGGGATATACTCAGCCATCACTTCACCTCCCTAACATAGACTGTTGCCCCTTCGCGCATCCCGGCAAGGTTTCCAGCATCGATCACCTTCCCGATGACGTTCGTTCCCGTGAGCGGCTCAGACGTCGGGCCGAACTCCGCGTTTGGTGTCGTCCGGATACCCACCATGCCGGCCCCCCGCCGTGAGTCGTTCGTCATCGCGAGGGTATAGGCCGGAACCTCGCCCGTGGGTGTATTCTCCGGGATGATCCCGACGCCCTTTGCAATCTTTGGTTTGAAGAGGAAGACATCCTCGAACATGAAGACGAGCGGCATCTTCCCGACAGCGCGATGCTTAAGTCCGGTCACCTCGCGAAAGATCGTAACCGTACGTGGCGCAGCCGCCTCATCAAGCTTGATGGTGATGACGTTCTCGGCGGGCTGCGTTGCGACCCGAACCTCTCCCGCGGCGAGCACCTCAAGTGTCGTCGCCGGGGTCTGGTCGACCACCACGCGATCACCGTCGGTCGCATCGGCAACGAGCGTGACGCCGCGCCGGGCGGCGACCGCTTCGGCTTCGGGGAGCGCAAGTCCGACGAGGTCGAACCGCTCCGGGTCGGCACGGATGGCAATGAGGTCGTCCTTGCCCGCAAACCGGACAAGTTCAAGCCCGTGGACGACCCTTCCGACGACAGTATGGGCCGGGCTTGCCGAGACTCCCTGCGTGTAGATGTAGATGGCTCCCGAGGCTTTCCCAGAGGTTCTCGCCGTGATGGTCCCCTCAAGCCTCGGGCCCGAGAACTCCATCGGGACCTTCGCCGGAACCAGGTGAGTATCAAGAATATGGGTGCTGCTCGAACGGTCCACACGGAACCGGCCGTCCTTGATGGAGAGAAGGAAGTGCTCGACGCTTCGAGCGGTATTTGTATCGATCCCGTCCGCCCCGAAGCCCTGCACTTCCGCCTCCACATAGGAGATGATCTGCATCCCGTCCTCAAGCGGAAACTCTGCATCGCGGGTGACAATCACGTGCGACCGGTCGGCACGCCGGAGGATGCGCTCAACCTTGATGACCCGGTCGCCTTCACCGAGACGGTCAAGCAGCCCCCGGCCGCTGATGACTCTGCCGATGACGCCGCCGTCCGCCGGGGCGCCATAATCTGCGGAATGCCGCATGCGCGCAAAGATAAGGTAGGAGTTTGACGGGTCGTAGCCGCCGCACCCCAGGATCACGTCACCCCGCTCGTATCGGCCAGGGGTCCGGGCCGGCCGGATGCTGGATTCAAACGGCCCAAACGCAGCGGCGTAGCGGTCCTGCCAGTGCAGGCGAAGGTCTTCGGCAAGCCCGGGGCGAAAGAGCCGGGCGGTAAACGCCGGGTCCGCCATCTCGACGACCATATCGCCCGCGGAGGTGACGAACCGGACTTCCTGGGACTCCGCCACATCCTCTTCAAGCGCCGGCCGGATGACTGCGACGCTGAACCGCTCGTCCCGTTCGGGGAGGAGATCTCCGAGCCGGGACCCGGTCGGCACCTCTCTACGTTCACCGTCCAGGAGGATCTCCATTACCTGCACCTCAGGGAGCACCTGCCCCCATCACTTTTCGCTCATCCTCGGTGAGGTGGGCAAGCACCTCCTCCGTCGGACCCATCTTGATGATTTTGCCTCCCCGCATGAGAGCCACGCGGTCACAGATGTCTCGCACAAACTCCATATCGTGCGAGATCACGATAAATGTCTCGTCCATCTCCTCACGGGCATGCAAGATCGAGTGTTTCACGTCGATCTTCGTGATGGGGTCCATCGTGCCGGTCGGTTCGTCGAGGACGACCAGCAGGGGCTCACGGATGAGAACCTGTGCGAGAGCCACCCGGTGTTTCTCACCCTGGGAGAGCTGATCGGGGTATCGGTCCAGGATCTCTTTGCTCTTTTCGGGAGTGAAGCCGGCCATCCCGAGGGTGATGATCGCCTTTCTCATCGCGAGTTCTTTTGGGAACTCTAGGCCTATTGCGTCGGTCAGGTTGTCAAGGACCGTCCTGTGCGGGTAGAGATCGTACTCCTGATGGAGGAGACCGATATAGCCTTTTGCCCGGCCGCGGTTCGCTATCCCGGGTTTGGTCATATCGATCCAGTCGTCGCCGATCCGGATGTTCATCTCGCCGCTCGTGGGCTCAAGGATCCCTGATATGATCCGCGAGAGAGTCGTCTTGCCCGCACCGCTCTTGCCGATGATCCCGAAGATCTCCTTCTCATTGACGTCGAAGGAGACACCGTTGACTGCCCGAACCACGCCGCGGTCGACCGAGAGATAACGCTTGACGACGTCTCGAGCGACCAGGATCTTCTCGCCGACCTCTCCGATCTCGTGCTGCTCGGCGTCGCTGTAGTTCTCCATGAACCGGCCGATAATATCATCAGGAGCACCGATGGCCTTAATCTCCCCATTCTCAAGGAATATTGCACGATCTGCGACGTCTCTTATGACGCTTGAGAAGTGCGACGTGATCACCATCGCCATATCGTTCGCCTCGGCGCTCTCGATGAGCATCCGGTGGACAAGGGTGGCGGTCTCCGGATCGAGCGTCCCGGTCGGCTCATCCGCAAAGAGCAGGAACGGGTTCTTTGCAAGTTGTCGGGCGAGTACCACCCGCTGCTTCTCGCCGCCGGAGAGATCGCGGGCGATGTGCATCATCCGGTGGGAGAGCCGGACCTGATCGATGAGGTCAGCGGCCCTGCTGACCGCTTTCTCCGGAGGGTAGCCGATATCGTCAAGCGCCCGCAGGACGTTCTCGATCACCCGATCGTCGCCATAGAGTGCAAACGTCCGCTGGAACATGATGGCGGTTCTGCGCATGATCCGCCGCTTCATCTGGGCGTTCTCCTCCGCCCAGAAGTCGACATCGAGCGGTTTTAATTCGCCGCCGCAGACGGGGCACTGTTTCCCGGCCTCACTCGGCACGCCGATGTAGTCGCAACCCTCACAGGTGACAACGTGATAGACGATCGAGCCCCCCGACGGGGGCTGATCCACTCCCCGCATAAGGTGCATAAGAACTGTCTTGCCGGCCCCGCTCCTTCCGATAATGCCGACTGTTTCCCCCTCTGCCACCTCAAAATTAATATTCTTGAGCACAACGGTCCCGTCGAACTCCATGCAGAGGTCCTTTACAGTAATAAGTGGGGTCATCTTGAGCTCCTCGCTAAACTAATCTTCTCGTGGGATCATATTAGAGTTTATATTATTGCACTTTTTCTCGGCCGCCGCGATATCCTTAAGGAGTTCGGCCACGATACCGGGCACCTCGCTGACGTTGCGGATCACCATATCGACGCTTGAATACAGGATCTCGGGTTTCCGGTCGGACTGCTGCTCGGTCAGCAGTGCAAGGTCGGCCTTCCGGAAGGCGTTCAGATCGTTGATGGCATCCCCTACCATGACGACCTTACTGTACCGCTCTTTAAGGTCTTCCACGATCCGGGCCTTCATCGAGGGTGTGGCGACGCCATAGACACGCTCCCGGGGAATACCCAGATAGTCGCCCATCCGTTCGAGTTTCGCGACACGGTCACCGGACGCTATGTATACGGGGACACCCATCCGGTGCAGCGTGCTGATGGTCTCTTTTGCACCGCTAAAGGGCCTCCCCCCGGTGGTGACCGTAAACTCGATGCCGGAGAGGTCCATGTTCAGGATCACGCCGCTGTTCATTGTGACGATCGACTCTCTCTTGCAGCAACTCCAGACCTCCCTGATGCAGGCCTGGAGATCGCTCACCTGGGCGGTCTTATCGCTGTAGAGGATTTCCGCGACATCCTCGGCGGGGATGGCACGCCGGGAACAGGCCACTCCGAACCCGACCGACCTTTCATGGAAGAACTCGGAGAGGAGCTGGTCGGGCGGTGCCCCCATGACGTCCCGTGAATGGAGATGGAGGACAACGAGCACCCTCCCCTCGGCACCGAAGGTGAGGGTCGTGGTCTCGACGTCGATCAGCATCTCGTCGTGGAGGACGTCACGCGCTACACGATAGGTCCGGAGAAGTGTGCCTGCACTATCAAAAACAACGGCTACCGACATACATCTCACGTCGATTAAGTCTATGTAGTCTCTGGTCGTCTCTTGAATGAAGAACTATGTTACTGAGTGAGACCGCAGCAAGCATAAAGAATATGGAGATTCGGGGCGCCGGCAGGATCGCCCGGGCCGCGGTGGAGGCGCTCGCCGATTACGCGAAAAATCTCAACATATCCGACCCGGAGACGTTCAAGAGCGAGATGCAGAAGGCGGCCGGGATCCTCATAGCGACCCGTCCGACGGCCGTTTCGCTGCCGAACGCTGTAAAGAGCGTAATGCGGGCGCTCGACTCATTTGGGTCCGTGGAAGAGGGGCGGGCGGCGGTTCTTGCCCGGGCTGCGGAGTTCATCGAGCACTCGGAGCACGCAATCGAGCGGATAGCCGAGATCGGGGCACGCCACATCTCCGACGGCGACGTCCTCATGACCCACTGCAACTCGGAGGCGGCGCTCGGGTGCATCCTCGAAGCACACCGCCAGGGAAAGGATATCGAGGTCTACGCGACGGAGGTCCGGCCGCGGGGCCAGGGGCTCCTCACGATCAAGACCCTAAACGACGCCGGGATCCGCACGAACTATATCGTCGACTCGGCGGTCCGCTACTTCATCAACGATGTCGACCTGGTCTTCGTCGGCGCCGACGCGATCGCGGCGAACGGCGCGGTGGTGAACAAGATCGGGACCGCCCAGATCGCGCTTGCCGCACACGAGGCCCGGACGAACGTCATCGTGGCGGCGGAGACCTATAAGTTCGCGCCGCGGACGATCCTCGGGGAACTGATCGAGATCGAGGAACGCGATCCTGCCGAGGTGCTCCCCAGGGAGGTGGCGGAGAAACTCCCGTTTGTTCGGGTCCGAAACCCTGCTTTCGACGTGACGCCCGCGGACTACATCGACCTGATCGTGACCGAGCAGGGGGCGATCCCGCCGGAGCTCGCGTTCACGGTGATCCGGGATTACCTGGGGTGGAAGGTCGAGGAGCTGCGGTGAGAACAGTGTTCGGCGGAGGATTGTGCGATCCGCTCTCCCTCGAGTGATTGAGATCTCAGCGTGACGATGTGCTCTCCACCATTACTGCGCACGATCTCCCAGTGGTACGCACCGGAAATCTCGAGCACGAAGTCCACCGGTTCAACCGGTCCACCGCAGGATACCGTTTCGCCATCCATGTCGCTTAGGCAGGGAGCGGGGTTACATACAATCAGTATCGTTGCCCATCCTACCGAATGCTCATCGCAGAGAACCAAAAATCTCCCTCACCCACCTTCTTCGCGACGAAAGAGATGGATAAAGTCATTGTACCGGCCCGGTCAAGGGTGACGGATTCACTGTACGGCCTACCTGCGGCATCCCGGACGGTCAGCGTGAACGAAGCATGGGCGGGATCGAAGAGACCATAACTCCGATTGGAGCAGGTCACCGTAAACGTGTTCCTGCCTAGACCAGTCACGACGTCCATGCCGGGAGAGGCGACCGTCTCGTTGAGGTCCGAGTCGATCCAGGCTCGCCCCAGGGAATGCGTGCCGGTGGCGACGTTCTCGCAAAAGACGACACGTCCGATCGCGGAGTCTATAACGTACACCTTTCCGTCCGGCCAGAACATGGTAACCGCCATACAGACCACCGCGATGAGAAGGACTGCCGGGAACACGACTCTGCCTACGTTCCCGGTTCAATTGCCATAACAGGCCTCCGTGCGATCATGAAGGCGGGCAGGGACTACTACTGCCCGCCATCCGGGTCGCCGTTCGCATGCCGGACTGTTCAGTGTGAACATGTTCCATCCTGCCGACACGGGGACAACACCAGCGATCGATAACGCAACGCTGGAAGAGCGGATTTTGGAGAGGCATTTCATTTCCAGGGTTCCAGACTACCATTCACGCGCAGCCCGGAGGTCACTGGCCCACAAGTTCCTGCCAAGAGCCCTTGCCCTCCGGGAGTGCTGTGGGGACCGAAAACGACGCCAATCAAACATCTTGGCCCACACAGGATGCCATTCGGGCATCCACGCTGTTTTGTCAGGGAACAGAGTTTAATGTAGTTTACGGCCACCGCAGCTACCTATCGCGCGACATGTAGCTGCGGTGGCCGTAAAAATGCTTATACTTGTTTTTGAAAGCACTCTACGATGCGCAATGAGACTCTATGGAATCGCAACGGTTATCATGATCGCCGCGGCGATGCTGATCCCGACCGTGGCGGCACAGGAGACAGGTACTTATAACTACACTGTAACCCCGGCCGGGGACACGGTGCTCAAAGGCACCTCGGTGATTGTACCGATGAACACTGGCAGCATCAAGCAGGGCGAATCAAAGTGGTACTCGCTCAACGTTCCCGCAGGCAAAAAGGAGCTCTTCATCGACCTGAACTGGGGCGACACATCCAACTCGCTTCGGCTGATGGTCTACGCGCCGGACGCCGTGCTCGGGCCGTATTATGATGCATACGATGGCGTGAACGGGAGGATATGCCTGCGCATATCGGACTCTGTCAGCCTGTTCCCCGGAACGTGGCAGTTCGAAGTCTACGGCGCCTCTGTGACCGGGACCCAGAGTTATACGTTCGGCTGGAAGTGAATATCGAAACATTGAACACTTTTTCCGGCGACGATCCAGCATGGTGCGGTGGAACCGGATCTTTTCCATTCTCCTCGTTGCCGTGACCCTCGCAGGCATTGCACTCCCGGGCACGGCAACCGCCGGTTACGCGGTTGAATCGGGGTTGGAGAAATTCTCCGGCGAGATGCATGATCTCGAAGAGATCACGTTTTGGGATCTGCTGCCCCGGGTGAGGCTCCTCCACATCACGCTCATGATCCTCCCTGCATGCTTCTTCCCCGGAGAACTCCTCTACACTCTCTGCATTCTCCTGCCGTTCGGCTTCCGGCGAGTGACAGGACGCACTATCCTCGACGACGACTTCCGGCTCGACCTCTACCAGGAGATCGCCGCAAACCCGGGTGTCGGTGCCCGGGTACTCGGCAAGATGGTGGGCGTGTCGCGAGGACGGCTCCGTTACCATCTCGATATGCTCATCCGGGAGGGGAAGGTGGCCGCAGTGGCATACCGGAATCGGACAGGCTACTTCGCACGAAGCCAGAGGCATACCGACCTCCAACAGCGCCTCCTGATTGCCCTGCGGGAGGAAACCTTGCGGACGATACTCGGGCACCTCCTTGAGTCTCCGGACACGACCCGAAACGACGTCGCGGAACGGCTCGGACTCTCCGGTCCGACCGTCTCCCACCACATGCAGGAGTTGGAAGTCGATGGGATCGTCGCCGCAGAGAGAGACGGCCGGTTCGTCCGCTACCGACTCTCCGAAGGTGTCCGTGAGTTCCTCAGCCGGCACCCGGGAGATCTTCCTCCACGGGCATCTCGGCACGGAGGGTTACCCCACCGCAAGGACACCGCAAGGAGCCCCGAGGTTTTATCGGGTTAAAACTCCGACAACGGGGTGCCCGCCCCCATCGCCCGGTACCTCCTCGACTCCCGGGTCGGGCTTGCTCTCTTTTCGGCCGGTTCAACGCAGATCCTGGTCGTTGCGGCATACTTTAGAGGGCAAAAAGGATCGAAACGCCTCGACGTGTGGCTGGTCGGGCCGGAAAACGGATATAGAGGAACGTTGAGTTCTCAACCGTGGGTGCCGCAGGCGGCGCCTGCAACGGTGCGGAGGTTCACCCGGCCAGTAACGAATCGGATGGGTGAACGTCCCGCGCGCCCGGAGGCAAAGGGAATGTGTGCGCTTCCCGTACTTGAAGGTATGCCTCTCCTGCCTCCGGGAAATCCCTGGAGGAATGTGAAATGAACGGAAAAATTGGAATGCAGGCATTTTCCATGCTCCTCGCCGTGCTGCTGGTGAGTGTGATGATGGTGTCTGTTGTAAGTGCAGGTGAAAACCGAACAACTTCCCTTGTAGAGGGGCCAGAG
>NZ_LFRO01000015.1:0-333 GCF_001512385.1 Methanoculleus sp. DTU007
CCGGTGGGGAGTGATCGTGATGGTGTACCAACGTGCATCCGGGCCGAACGTCACTTCTTTCACCGGGCGGAATACCCCATCCGAGACCTCATAGAGCCTCCCCCGGGTCTCATTGTAGTGATCCCCGTACGCGTTCGGGCTCAAAAGAAGTGTCATACCCTGCTCCCGGAAGGGGATATCCTCCAGAGCGATGGCGTCGACCTCCCGCAAGAGTTCGAGGGGATGCACCCCCTGCACGGAAAAATTGAACTTCTGCGATTTGGCCGATACTGTTCCGCCCGGCCCCGCATACGCCTCGTACGCGTGCTGCTCGCCGTCCTTATCGCCGTAGAA
>NZ_LFRO01000015.1:380-1371 GCF_001512385.1 Methanoculleus sp. DTU007
GATCTCCCAGAGGTCCAGGATGGCCGGATGGTATGCCGGGGACTCAAGATGGGTGATATTCTCGATGCGGGTGACGTCCGGGGCCTCCGGTAAGATGAAGAAGTGCATGCAGGCGTAGACAGCTATTACTCCGACGATAACGGCAAGGATCGGTCGTCTCATGGTAGTTCCGGGCCGATGGAACCGGCGTGGTTAAAGTCAGTATGGGACCGGCCGGGCTTGAAGTTTCCGAAAAGTGACCGGTCCGGAGTATCGTTGGTTTACCACGGCCACTGGTCGAATTCACTCCTCTCACGCCCCGACGTGTAGAGGAATGTGAGAGAAAAGGTATATGGAGTAACGATCCAGTCTCAAGACGGCAACACCCGTGGAAGTGCATCTGAGTAACCCTTGCCTGTTCCGGGCGGCGGAAAAACCTCGGTTGTCACTTAAGGGGCGATACCGTGTATAATCGCGGGCCTGCGGTACTCTTGCGACCACGGACGGAGAACGAGCATGAAGATAGATGTATGTACACTGACCGGTGATAACACATGACGGCGGAACGGGTCTTCACCGTGGCCCAAAAAGAGTTCACTGACCAGATAACGGGCTGGCGGTTTCTGGTGATCCTCGCCCTCTTCCTCGCCATCGCCCTGGTGGGGACGTACAGCGGGGTCGTGAGCTACGAGAGAGAACTGGATAGATACTCGGAGCAATTGGCCGCGATGGATAACCAGAATGACGGACCGGCCGGGATGATGCCCGCAAAACCGCCAGTTGAGGGCGTTTACTCCTCAATGTTCCTCACGCTGATCTCCTACGGGGGGCTCCTTGCCATCGCCGTCGGGTCCGGCCTGGTCTCCGGGGAGAAGGAGTCACGGTCGCTCAAAAGCCTGCTCTCCCACCCGGTCTACCGCGACGAGGTCATCAACGGCAAGGCGCTCGGGGGCGTCGCGCTGCTCGCCCTCGTCGTCGGGAGCGTGCTCGCTATCTCCACCGCGCTCCTCCT
>NZ_LFRO01000075.1:0-1285 GCF_001512385.1 Methanoculleus sp. DTU007
GACGTCACCAACCGGAAGTTCGGGATCAAGGAGGTGGAGATGCTCGGGTGCACCCTGATGGGGGGGACCCTGCTCTCGATGATGGCCTCGTTCCCCGCCGTCAAGGAGCGGGTCAACCACTGGGACGAAGAGGTGAAGAAGTCAAACTACTTCATCGACGCCCTCCTCGCCATCGAGGGCTCAAAGGTCCTCTCCGAATACCCGAGAAAGCATACGCTCACCAAGGTCGACACCACCGGGAGTTTCGATACCGTCGCCCGGACCCACAAGCGGCGGGGCTTCTTCCTCTCCGACGAACTCTCAAAACGCGGGATCGTCGGAGAGTTCGCAGGAGCAACGCGCACCTGGAAACTCAACACCTATGGCCTCTCCTGGAAGCAGGTCCGCTATCTCGCGGAGGCCTTCCAGGAGATCGCCGCAAAATACGATCTCCCCATCACCACGTAAGAGGGATTTCCATGGCAGAGAAAGCATTTCGTTTAGGAACAACTGCAATCCATGCAGGACAGGAGCCCGACCCCACGACCGGGTCGCGGGCGGTACCGATCTATCAGACCTCGTCGTATGTCTTCAAAGACACGAACCACGCCGCGAACCTCTTCGCGCTCAAAGAACTCGGGAACATCTACACCCGGCTCATGAACCCGACGACCGACGTCTTTGAGAAACGCGTCGCGGCTATCGAAGGGGGCCGTGCGGCCGTTGCGGTCGCTTCCGGCCAGGCGGCGATAACCTACGCCCTCCTTGCGGTCACGCGGCCGGGCGACGAGATCGTCGCTGCCGACAATCTCTACGGCGGGACCTACGAGCTCTTCAACTACACGTTCCCGAAACTCGGGCGCAAGGTGATCTTCGTCGATTCGGCCGACCCGGAGGCGTTTTCGGCGGCCATCACCGACAGAACGCGTGCAGTCTACGCCGAGTCGATCGGGAACCCGAAACTCGACGTTCCAGACTTTGAGGCGATCGCGGCGATCGCCCACGATGCAGGGCTACCCTTCGTCGTCGACAACACGACGGCGGTTGGGCTCGTCCGCCCGATCGAGTACGGTGCGGATATCGTCGTCCACTCGGCGACGAAGTACATCGGCGGCCACGGGAACTCGATCGGCGGAACCATCGTCGATTCGGGGAACTTTGCCTGGAACAACGGGAAGTTCCCCGAGTTCACCGAGCCCGATCCGAGTTACCACGGGCTCCGGTTCTGGGAGGCGTTCGGGAACTTCCCGGGACTCGGCAACGTCGCGCTGGCCTTCAAGATCCGCGTCCAGCTCCTCCGGGACAC
>NZ_LFRO01000056.1:0-579 GCF_001512385.1 Methanoculleus sp. DTU007
CCCCGGACCGCGACAACGCCCGGAGGCGACTGTAGCAGGGCGGGGCCCGCAGACCATCTACACGCCCTCCAGCGCCTGATCGAGGTCTTCGATGATGTCCTCGATATCCTCGGTGCCGATGGCGAGCCGGATGTAGTCGGGGGTGACCCCGGTCGCCTGCTGCTCCTCCGGAGCGAGCTGCTGGTGCGTGGTCGTCGCCGGGTGGATGACCAGGCTCTTTGAGTCCCCGATGTTTGCCAGGTGCGAGAAGAGCCTGAGTCGCTCGATGAATTTTTTCCCGGCAGCCTCTCCTCCTTTGACCCCGAACCCGACGATCGGGCCGTAGTTCCCGGAAAGGTACTTCGTTGCGAGGGCGTGGCTCCGGTGCTCGGGAAGGCCGGGGTAGTTCACCCAGGCGACCTTCGGGTGGTCCTTGAGGAACCGGGCGACCGCGAGAGCATTCTCGGAGTGGCGCTCGACCCGGAGGTGAAGCGTCTCGAGCCCGAGCAGGAAGAGCCAGGCGTTGAAGGGGGAGAGGGCAGCCCCGGTGTCCCGGAGGAGCTGGACGCGGATCTTGAAGGCCAGCGCGACGTTGCCGAG
>NZ_LFRO01000031.1:0-35672 GCF_001512385.1 Methanoculleus sp. DTU007
ATCGAGAGCCGGATCAAGCCCAGGTTGGCGTCAGGCTCTGCGAGTATGCAGAGGGCAAGATCCCCGTAGGGTGCGATGATAAGTTTCCCTGCTGGGGTCTCAAGGATCATCTGCGATAGGTGCCCCATCTCCATATCGCCGGTTATCCGGGTGCCGGCCCGAAGCAAGTCCTCGGCGATCGCAGCCACCTGCTCAAAGTCGGCAGAGCCGAGCGACTGAAGGGGAAATCCCTCGTGAAAGACCGAGACGGCAACGACACCCGGCTGACGTGCGATCTGCTCAAGACCGTCCCTGCTCATCGGCCCGGAACCGGGAAGGGGCATGAGATCATTCCTGTTGACCATATACCCCATCTCTCGCGAGGTGGCCCGGGCAACCTCGATCTCTCTTGCGGTATACGCGATGAGTTCGTAATCAAGGGACGTCTGGCTGATCAGGTGCCTGTAGGCATCGTCTCCACCGAGCGACAGATCGCCGTCGGCGCTCTCAAATGCCGCCGCATACGGGTTTCCATCCTCTGTCAGGATAAAGCCGGTCCCGGAGGGGCCATCAATTCGCACCGCTCCCGTGAAGTGAGGATTGATGGAGGCAAGGGCCGAAAGAGGCCCTTGTATCCGCCCGAGTGAGACGCCATCGGGTAGCATCGTCTCACAGTGCAGCGATGATACGATCCTTATTCTTCTTCAGCTCGTATCGGATCCGCCCGACATTGACGTTCGCATTCGCCACGATGGCGATCAATTCGTCCTCAGTGAGCGGAGCGAGGAGGATGGGTCCGTTCTCCAGTTCGATGAGCATCTGGTGCATCTCCCCTTTGCCGAGTTCGTTGCTCATCGCTTCGGAAGTACCCATGCCGGTCGAGGCCATGGCGCCCAGGGCCTCGACATCCACGTCCCCGGCAACGACACTCTCGATCACAAAACCGTCCCGCCCAGCTACGACTGCGGCGGTAACGCCATCAAGTCTTAAGAATTCACTCAGGATCTGTTTTAACATTCTTTCACCTCACGTTCGTCTGACGCATTCGATCCGGAGAGGCATACGCCCGATCGCATGGGTTGCGCATGAGATACAGGGGTCATACGCCCTGATGATCATCTCGATGCGGTTTGCGGCTCCTTCGGTCAGTGCTCCGTTCTCCACCACCCGGCGTGCCATATCCTCCACACCGCGGTCGATCGCGTAGTTGTTCTGGCAGGTCGCTACAATGAGATTGCACCGCTCTATGATGCCGGCCTCGTTGACGGTATAGTCGTGGATCAGGGTCCCCCGTGGAGCCTCGATGATCCCGACGCCCCGCCTGTTCACGACCCCTCCTACCGGAGTCCGGGTATCCGATGCAGTGATACCGGGGTCCGAGAGCAGTTCCACCGCCCGCTCGCACGAAGCAACGAACTCAATGTAGCGAGCCAGATGATAGGCGAGCGCAGCCTGGGTGACGGCGCCAAACCGCTCACGATATTCTTTGAGGGCGGCATCAGCGTGCTCTGTGCCCATCCTCTCGACGATGTTGAGCCGGGCGAGCGGCCCGACCCGGTAGTAGTCACCGCCCTTGAACCGGGCGAACTTCAGGTACGACCAGTCCTCCGAATACTCCTCGATGAAGTTCGGATACTCCTCGCCGAAGAACGAACCGATCCTCCCCCCATCGGGCCCGAGCATCGCGACGGGCCCTTCGTAGGTTGAGTGAAGGCCGTGTTTGCTCATACCCATAAACCCGGTCCTGACAGCACCGATCTCCGTATCGACGCCGTCAAGGAGGGTGCGGGCGATATCCCAGCCTTCAAGGGCGATTTCGAGCGCCTCTTTAGCCATGCCAGCCAGTTCCGCCCTCTTGCCCTCGGTGAGCGGTGCCGACATCCCTCCTGGAATAGCATTTGCCGGGTGGATGGGCTTGCCGCCGACGCCCTCCGTCAGGCGCTGGCCGAACTTCCGGACCGCGATTGCCTTCTTCGCAAGTTCCGGCGACTGACGGGCCAGCCCGATGACGTTCCTGCTCTCCACCGGGGCGTCGTAGCCCAGGATGAAGTCCGGGGCGGCGAGCATGAAGAAGTGAAGCGCATGAGAGTGGACGAACTGGCCGATGTTGAGGAGCTCGCGGAGCTTCTTCCCGGTCGCGGGCGGCTCCACGCCGAAGATCTGATCGGTCGCTTTCGCCGCCGCCAGGTGATGCGCCGACGGGCATATGCCGCAGATGCGGGGGGTGATCCGGGGGGCCTCCTCGATTGCAGCGCCGATGAGGAACTTCTCAAACCCTCTGAGCTCGACGACCTGGAAGTGAGCCGAATCAACCTCTCCCTGGTCGTTGAGGAAGATCTTCACACCGGCGTGCCCCTCGATCCGGGTCACCGGGCTGATCGTGATCTCTTTCATACGCTCCTCTCCTTAACGAGGTCCCGTATCTTTGAGTTCTCTTTGTCCTCCATGATCAGGCTCCCGATGGTGAAGGCATACATCGTATGGGCAACATCGTAGAGTTCCTTCTCCACCTCTTTTGCAGGCTTATCGGTGAGATCCGATATCCTGCGCACCATCATGCTGTAGATATCCCGGCAGGGTTCGCGGAGAATATCGAGCGACGGTCCGTTGCACCCATGGCATGGGACGTTGTTCTTCGGGCACGCCGCGGAACACCTCCCGAAGGTGACGCTCCCTAGGCACAAGTAGCCCTGTCCGAGGAGACAGTGCTCGCGGTCGGGAATACCCTCGTGTCGCCGCGAAAGCTTCCAGCCCTCGACCGGCCCCATGATCCGGTCACACTCGGAGCAGACGGACTTGCGCGAGAGTTCAAGGGTGTCCCCCTTGATCATCGCCGGGATGATCTGCTTTAAGAAGGCCTCTTTTGGCGGGCAGCCCGTGATATAGTAGTCAACCTTCACGAGGTCGCCCACCGCAAACGCCCGGTAAAGGAACGGCGGCACATCCGTAGGGATAGCGCCGTTAGGTTTCACCGTATCCACACCCTGGTAGACGCAGGAGAAGAGGTCCTCGTTTGAGTTCAGCATTGAGAGACCCGATATGCCGCCATAGCAGGCGCAGGTCCCAAACGCCACCAGCGTCTTTGCCCGCCTCCGGATCCTCTCGAGGTGTTCCTGGTTCTCCGCGTTTCGGACAGCGCCGGTCACGAATGCTATGTCAATACCCTCAGGTGGCTCTTTTACATCCATGATCACCGGAGAGTAGACGATGTCAGCGTCCTTGACGATGTCAAGGAGCATCTCGTGGAGATCGAGCACTGCAATCGTGCATCCCGAGCAGCCTGCCAGCTCCTCAATAGCAATTTTCATCCTTCCACCTCATTTTAAAATCAGTTTCTTTAAGCAGGCATTCGGACCGGTATGAACGATCTCTAACTTGGCTCTCCTGCCGGTGATCTCCTCGATTGCGCCGACGACGTAGCCAAAGAGCGTCTGGCAGAGCGGACCGCCCTGATCGAGGCCGTTGCGCCGGAGAGTCTGGCGGACGATGCAGTCGTGGAAGACGAGATAGATGAACGTCTCTCCGTTCTCTTCGATGATGAACGTCTCCTTATCTTCGGGCTTCCAGATCTCAAAGGAGTACTGGCCCCGCAGCAGGTCGGAGAGTTCATGGAGCGCTCCCTCCACGTCATCGCGTTTCTGGAAGTACTTGGCCACCTCATGGCCGAACTTCTTCCCGGCACGATAGGTGACTGCGTTCGCTCCTCGCCCTGCGATCTCTTCCAGCGACCGGATCACAAGACCGTTGAGTTTCATCACGCCGTGAAGCGTCTGTTCCAGGTCCTTCGGCCGCGGCGAGCACTCAAGCGGGATCTCCTCGGCACGATAGACGAGATCGGAGTGAAAAGCCTCGTGCAGCTCATCGACGTAGCCTGCACTCATCAGATCACCTTCCGAAGCATCTCGCAGACTTTGATGTCGATATAGTGCCTTCGAGCCGGGTAGATGCCCCGATGCTCGAGTGCCTGGGCAGGGCAGATCTCGTGGCAGGACAGGCACCCCATACAGTTATTCGGCCTGACCGGAACACTCACATTGTTCAGGAGTTCGTACACATGCATCGGGCAATCTTTGACGCAAAGACCGCACCCGACGCATGCGTCCTTATCCACACGTATATCCATTTGTGCACCTCTGAAAGTGTGGTTATCGCTTCCGATATTAAAACATGGTTATATATGATTTATTCCATTTAGTAAACAAATTTTCCATGCAGAATATGTAATTTCATCAATTTTTATCGATTTTTTCTGATATTCAGTTCTGATAAAAATTTATTTCAAAATGATTGAACCGCTTCCCTGATACAGATGGAAGCGACTCGTTACTTCGCCCTAAAGAGAGCCCGGGCGAGCCGATCAACAAACCCCTCACGTGGCGCTGGCACCTCCTCTTCGACGTACTCAATGCCGGCGATATCGGCGGCGATCCGCTTGAAAGCCCGTGACGCATCAGAATTTGGATATTTCACCACGATCGGCGACCTGCCGGCCGAGGCACGTCGAACGTTTCCGTCTTCCGGTATGATCCCGATCACCCGTACACCGAGGAGTTTCTCCATCTGTGCACGATTGAATTCGTCCCCGCCCCCGGCGACCCGGTTGACGATCACTCCCTGGACGTGCCCACCGACAGTCTCGGTTAGGATCTTCGTCTTTAACGAGTCGACAATTGAGGAGATCTCGGGGTTTATAACGAGGATCACCCCGTCGGCGATCGTCAGCGGGATGACGCCGTCTCTGCTGATCCCCGCAGGAGCATCCAGGATGAGAACATCGAACTCACTCACGAGGTCGGTCATGACATCTTTTAGCCGGTCTGGATTTGATTGCTGAAAGCCCTGCAGAGAGAGGCCGCATGGGACCACCTTCACACCAAACGGCCCGTCGTAGATGGCATCTCTGATGCGTGCTTTTCCAGCCAGCACCTCGTGCAGAGTCACCGGCAGGTGCTCAAGTCCTAGAATGAGGCCGAGATTTGCCATCCCTACATCAGCATCCAGGATACATGTCCTCTTCCCATATTGGGCAAGCATCGGTCCCAGATTGGCTGTGACCGTCGTTTTGCCGGTCCCACCTTTACCGGACGCAATTGTATATACTTTTACCATAGAATCACTCGTTGGCTTTGAGTTCTCCAATTCTGATGACCTACACCCAGCGCTGTAAGGCGTCGCGGGCGTCTTGTTTGAGTGCGCTCATCAAATCGGCAGGGAGGCGCTCCGAAGGACGAGCGATCCCGATCACCTTCTCTCCCCGGTGTGGGATGTCAAAAAGTTCCGCTCCGGTCTCATCGCGAAGCGTTCCCTGCGTGTAAAGATAACTATACTGTGCGGCCTCGTCCTGTGCTCCAGACCTCGTTGAACCGATGAGGAGGCCGTCTGAGGTTGCCAGCGTTAAGGAGGCAAGGCGATACTTTTCACCGATCGCCCTCAGGTGTTCCTCCAGGCTTCCAATCGCCTTGGGATCGAACTCTTTTTGGGTCCGGGCGGGCGCTTGCGCCGGTTGCGCAAACGTCGCTTTACCACTTGCGGCGATTCTTTGTTGTTCGCCGGCGAGCGCCCGATCAATTCTTTGAAGGAAGTAAAGAATGCCGGCGAATCCAACTATCATCACTGCTGTAATGATCGTGAGGATTACCTGGATGATGCCTATCGGATCCATTCAGTCTTCATCTCCTGCCAAATCTTCATGTGTCTTTGTCCTGGATGAGGTGATCGAGGTGAATTTTCCGGAGAATATCCTTGCAGTTCACCCTGAAATCGCTGACGAGCTGGTCAATGTCTAGGCTCTCCATGTCCTGCATGAGCATGCTGATCTCATCGCTCTCAGGTTGAGGGTCCTTCGCCTCTTTTACGGGTTTTAATCCCGGCGTGGGGATACCGCGTCTCTCAACGAGCGGCTCCGGGCGACGTTTTGGCATGGAAGGCATATCAACTCTCCCTGGCCCCATCTGAGACTTCATCCTCACGGACCTGCCTTTAGACGGCGGGGTTTCCAGATCTTTACCGCTATCAGCGACTGCAAACGGTTTGTTGAACTCCAGAGCAAGTTGAATCTGCTCGGGTGTCAGGGTGTTCAATTCAGCCGCTGCTTCGCTATCTCCGTCCTCTAACGCCATATCAAGTGCATGCTGCCCTTTCAGGCCCCCGTATTCGGCAAGCACCACTTGACCTTCATTCAGCACCAGGATGAGACTCTTACTGCCAAGGACGATTGTGCAGATCCCGGTGAACCGTTCTGAGCCCATCTCTTCTATCAGGGCACGGGATTTCGTGGACTTGAGAAGACGATGGAACCGACCTCGTGGCAGTTGCATAAAGACTTCTTCAGCTCAGTGCTATTAATATATCATATTATTTATAGATTTCTATATTGTTATGATGTGTATATCGCTTATAGTTACATTTAAACGTATTAAGAAACGTTGTCTACCGGATCAGCCCAATCCCGCAGGATCATTTCTATCTCTTGCCTGGCAACCTCGATCGCTGCTTTGACTGCCTGGTCCATCTCCTGACTGAATGCGCGGATCTCGCCCACCTCAATCCCAACCACCACAATCTCTGCGACATACCCGAGTTCACGGGCTATTGCTACCACCTCTCCAATCCCGATATCATGGAGCGCGCATATCGGAAGATCCCAGGACGGCGGCACCTTGAGGACACGGACATCGCCAATATGGTCGCCGATACCCTGCATTGCATCGACAATCACGACCTTCTCGTATCCTTCCATCAGAGGGATCAAGCCCATTCCCCCGGATCCACCATCGATGGCGTCGATACCGGCAGCATCTCTCCCTTCAAAGTATTGCATCACCAGAATTCCTGCTCCGTCATCTCCCATGAAGGGGTTTCCACATCCTATGATGGCAATCCGGTTCTTTTTCATAATCTTCGCCCCTATCGATTATATCCAGTAAGGTTCAAAATGATACTGAAGAGACCTTTGACTGTGAGCTGTGGTCCCGGGAGCAGGATGTGAAGCGTATGATCCACATCGTACCAAAACCGACCGATACGCCGGAAGATAACTCGACCGGTGCTGTTATGCGGGAACTGGAGAAAGCCGGTGCGCGATACCGTGTCCTCAATCTCGACGCAATCGATCCCCTTGATACGGGGATTCAGGACGAACTTATATGGGTCTGCGGAATCCGCCAGGATGGTCACCAATTCGAGACGCTAAACGTGCTCTCGCTCGATAATCGCGTGGTCAACACGCCCGAGAGTATTGTTACCTGCGCATCGAAGGTGATGACGTCTGCCCTTCTTCTGCGCCATGGGATAAGAACGCCGGAGACCGCATACATACGCTCGGAGGAACAGGCGCAAAAATTCCTTCTGCGGCATGGAAAAGTGGTGTATAAGCCGGTTTATGGGTATGACGGGAATGGGATCCGGCTCGTGACGACGCCGGACGATCTCGGGCCGGGGCCCTGGTATTTACAGGAGTACATTCCCAATGACCGGGACTTCCGCGTTTTTGTCCTCGGGGGAGAGGCCGTTGGCGCAATAACCAGGGTATCCGATAGCCTGACGCACAATATTCACCAGGGCGGGATCGGCACACCTGTTCCGATCGATGAGGAGATGCGCACCGTTGCTGAGGCTTCGGCATCGGCAATCGGGATTGACTACTGTGGTGTTGATCTGCTGCGGGACAGGGAGGGCTATACGGTTCTTGAAGTGAACGGGACGCCGAACTGGCACTGCATGGCCGCACCCATCCCGAGCCTGCTCGCCGCGTACCTCATCCAATGTGAGCGCACGATGCGGGCCTGAGGAGAGCAGGGAAGGGGAAGACCCCTACCCAAACTTCGCAGCGGCACCACGTGGGTACCGGAAACTCTTACTGGAGATACTCGATCTCTTTGAGAGTCTTCTCTGCAAGTTCCTTCATCCGGGCAGAGATCCTCCCGGATGACGAGAACTCCACATCCTTCATGGCGTTCGCAAGTTCCGTTCCGAGCACGAATATTGCATATTTATGTTCCATTTTGCTTTTATGCACCTGAGACGGCTCAATCTTCAGCGCATAATACTGCGAGAATTTTAACTCTGGATTCGTCATCTCAAAAAAATCCTTAATCTCTGTAAGAATCCCATGTAAGGCTATTAACTCATCCTTGTGCATATTCTCTCCCGGAAATAAAAATAGTGAATATAAACATATATAAATTTGCACCCCAGATAATCCCAGTCTGATATATAGATCTATCTATTCGCTTCCTCCACGAGGATCTTCAAGGTAAACAGAGACACTCGGGGGTATGCTCTCGATGGACAGGGGAGGCATCGGTCTTGCCCCCAACAGATACGTTCCATCAACTGGGCAGCATCGCGCAATCGGCTGCAACCTGCCGCGTGAACATTTCAAAAAATATGTGGCCGGTATCCGGCGCGTCAGCAGTCATCTTGGGCACGGCACAATAAGATGAGGGGCTTGTTATGAACTTTGGAATGCCGTGCCGTCACCGGGTCCGGATCCCGGTTTTGGCGAAGTCCTTCACCCGATCTTTATAAGCCTGATGGAGAGTGGGCGTTTTATAATCCCTTTAAAGTCCCGGGCCGCCACAAACTCAAGGTTTTTCCCTCCGATCTGATCCAGAAGTTTCTGATCGACAATACGATCGACGATCAGCCCCTCAACATCGCCATTTATGGTCTGAAGTGCGCCTTCAAGGTCGGCTGCCTTTGATTCTTGAAGGATGGTATAATCTGGTGAGAGGAAACGCGCGATCTTTTTGTCCCGCACATCGGCCATATGTTCACCGAGTGTCGAGGGCGGTTTACGGCCCCCTTCACCCGTATCTTTCTGCTGCTCTGCGGAGATCTCGTCCTCCATCAACTCAGAGACTGGGGCGGGCAACCGCTCTGCCGCCCCCTCGCTGAGGGTATGCTCGGCGATGACCTCCACGGGCACCTTGTTCCTGAGCGCCTTGACAATCTCCTTGCGGCTCATCTCCTCGACGCTCTTCCCCCGTGGGCAGTATGCTACAAAATCGATCTCAGCGACCTGAAGAAGCTCGCGCAGGATCAATTCGCCGCCTCGATCGCCATCAAGCAGGGCCGTCGCAGTCTTCTGTGAGCAAAGATCGATGATGATGCGCGGGATGTTGGTGCCCTCGACCGCAACTGCATTCTTGATACCGTAGCGGAGCAGGTTGATGACATCGGCCCGCCCCTCAACAAGGATGATGGCATCGGATTCCATGACGTTTGGGCCAGCATGCACCCGTTCCTCACCGAGGTACTCGAGTTTCTCTATTCTGATGACCTCCCTGACCTCATCCAGCAGGTCATCACTGTTGATGGTGCCCTCATCAAAGTCCTCAAGGAGGAGTTCTTTCGCACGTTCAACGATCTTGCGCCGTTTAGTCACACGGATATCCTCGATCCGGTCGACTTTGACGTGTGCAGTACATGGCCCGACCCGGTCAATCATCTCAAGTGAAGCGGCAAGGAGAGCTGTCTCGGCTCGGTCGAGCGATGATGAGATGAGTATCTCACCTTTTGTCTCACCTCTTCTTGTAGTGATCTGGACGTCGATCCTGCCGACACGTCCGGTTCTTTGTAAATCACGCAGATCGAGGTCTTCGCCGAGCAAACCCTCAGTCTGGCCGAAGATGGCGCCCACTACGTCAGGTTTGTCGACCACCCCCTCAATCTGCAGAGTAAGATGAATAAGATACTTCGTGGTTTCGGATGAATACATGGGAATGTTGCCCCTTTCGTGTAAGTCTGATCGCCATACGCCGTGCAGATATACTATGCGCGGGCATAGGGGGTCAATTATATATCTAGGGTTCAATTACTTAAACCAGATGGCATCACAAGCATAAGATATTTCCAAGGCAAAAGCCAATGTGAGTGCCTATATGTCCGATTTTCGAAAATCTTTCCCATTATAAATTCTTAAAGAGTGCCTACCCCAATATAGGTCGGATTTTTGCCTGTAGGGTCAGGGATTGGAAGCGGAAAGGATTTTGAGGATACGAGATCGCGGTATGCCAGCAATGGCCACAGTCTTTGATGAGGATGTATGCCCCGCAATTATGCTCACATCAGTGCGAGGGACGCCGAATGTCTCTGCTACGAGGTCGATGATAGCACGGTTCGCCTTCCCGCCGACGGCAGGGGCTGTCACCTGGCAGCGGATGCTCTTCCTCCATTCATTATAACCTGCTGGAAAAGACTGTTTTTTTGCGCCAGCCGTAACATCGAGAGCTATAGTCACGCCATGCGCGGTTTCCGTAACGGCGTCGGCATAGGGATCCATAAGAAAAGACCTCCTGAAATCAGGAATGTCGCCTGACACTAACGATCCCGGATCACAGGCGGCGTTATGCCGATCCTCACCCAATCGTACCCATATGCCAGGCGTGCCTGTCGCGCACCTGGGTTGTCCCATGGATCATATCTGGCATCTCGCCAAGCAGTCACCCGGGGACCTATAAGGTGCGCATTATCGGCTTTATATTATTTATTATTCAGAGATGAAAATCCTTTCCCGGGATACCAGATCGGGCACGCCTCGCCGTATTCTCCGTGGGCATAGGCCTGCGTGCCCCGAATGATCACCACCTCCGGAAAGATCGCACCAAACCCCTCAAACGGCGACCAGCCGCACTTTGAGTGCAGAGCTGAAGGATCAATACGTACGACTTCGTCCGGGTAGAGGGCAAAGTCCGCCCGGTCGCCCGGCTCAAACCCTGCGCGCGGTATGCCGAGGATCTCGGCAGGCCGCCACGATGTCTTCTCGATCACGGAGGAGAGAGTGATCTCTCCCCGGTGCACCGCCGCCATCAAGAGTGGCACCATCGTCTCGACCCCGGGGATGCCGGAAGGCGCGGTATCGAACGGCAACGCCTTCTCCTGGAGCGTGTGTGGGGCATGATCCGAAGCGACGACGTCGATCATATCCCAGCAAGACCAGAGGTCGCGCCTGGTCCTCTCGTCACGGAGGGGCGGATTCACCCGGGCATGGGTCTCGTCCTCATCAAACATCTCGTGCGAGAGGAAGAGATGGTGGGGTGTCGCCTCGACTGTCCCGCGTGCGGCCCTGACTGAAGCGGCGGTGCTTAAGTGGCAGAAGTGGAGCCGCATTCCAGCAGGAGCGAGAGCCTGGACGGCCTGGACGGCGCGTGCTTCCCCGGCTCCGGAACGGGCACTGTCGTGATCGGCGAGCGTTCTTGGGGCCGTGCCGGAGACCTCCTCGGCATGAACCGTGGCAAGCCCCCCGAGAGCCTGAATGCGGCAGAACAACTCCCGGAGGGTCTCCGGGTCGAGTCCCTCGCCGTAACTTGACGGAGCAGCAAAAGTCTCCCCAAACGCCATCGCACCGGCGCTCCACATCCCGGCAAGGTCGGCGCCAGCGACGACGCCTGCATTCACCGCAAACCCACAGAGAGCTTCGCTCTCCGCCTCACGGATACGGGCCGCAAGAATCTCGGGCGTGGTGATGGGCGGGACGGTGTTTGGCTGGTCGACGACGACCGTCACCCCCCCGGCGACCGCACTCGCCGTGCCGGTCCGCCAGCCCTCCTTCCCGGCCTGGACCCCGCCCCGCATGTGGACGTGCATATCGACCGCTCCGGGAAGGCAGGTATACCCGCTGCAGTCGATCGTCTCGTCGGCATGCACCGGTGCGCCGACGTGCCGGACAACCCCGTCTGAAATGGCAATATCAGCCTCGCGGCCCGATGGGAGCCGCACGTTCCGGAGAACTATATCTGCGTTCACCTGCAGTACGCCTCCAGGTCTTTGCGGGTCACGTAGTGCACTTCTACCATGTAGGCCGGGTGGTAGCGCGTCTTTGATTCTCGAAGTCCGGGCACGCCCATATCGCACTCCCGGTTGACATAGCGATAGCGGTCCCGGAGCCCTGCTGCCGTCTCGGTCATGATGATCTTGTAGATGTCGCGGTAGGTCTCGGGAAGCGCCTTTTCGAAGTGAACGACCGCCATGGACTCGTTGACCGGGCCGACTATCGATATCGCCCCGATGGTACCTCCAATCCTTATGATCCATCCCTCAAGTCCTATGGCAAAGAAGTTGTTGACCGCAAAAAGGATGGCATCCTTCTCGTAAGCGAGGATGGGTTCGGAGTCGCAGTCCCGCCACTCGCACCAGACGACCAGGAACTCCCAGACCTCGTTGATGTTCTCTTTGGTGATCTTTTCTACCGTGTATTCATACTCCCGCTCGAACCGATGAACCTGGCGTCGGATGGTGGCGTAGGGTTTCCCTGCAAGTTCCGCGAGGTCTTCGGTTCGGTAGATATAATCAAAGTAGTCCCGGCTCTCGTGCAGGGGGAGATCCGGATAGAGTTCCCTAAGCCACTCCTCGTTTGCCGGATCGAGGATGAACAGCGGTATCTCACCGCCCTCCCTGAGCGCGAGGTCTATGACGTCCTCGAGCAGTTCCGGATCCCGCGGCCCGATCGGCATCCGAAACCTCGTAACGTTCTCGATGGTGCTGGAGAGGACGATGGCGCCCCCGGTTTCTATGTATCGGTAGTCCGCATAGTGGTTCCAGCAGACCATATTTGCAAACGTGTTGTCGCTGTGCACCTGGGGGAACCGCCGGTAGTGCTCATCGAAGAAGTCGCGATCATCCAGGCTCACGGGTTTGAAGTCGGCAAATCTCAGCATATCTCACCTATTCTTGAGGATACCATCTCATGGGTACGTGATCCTCCATTCTCCGGAACCCGAGCTCGGTATAGAATGCCTCGGTCCCTGGTTCGGCGATAAGGCCGACCCAGGTGACACCTGCAGACTTACAGTAATTGAGCAACGTTGATAAGATCATCGTCCCGATGCCCCGGCCCCGGTAGCCAGGGAGGACGACGAGATCTTGAACGTAGCCGTCCGAGACCCCATCGGAGATCACCCTGCCCATGCCGACCGCCCTCCCTGCGGCAGAATCGATTGCGACGGCAAATGCGAAACTCCCGGCGATGAGATCCCGAAGTCCTGCAGGGTCCCACGCTTCGTTCCACCAGCCGCCTGCACGATAGAGATCGGCGATCGTCTCCACGTCCCAGACATCCACGAGGCGCACCTCGATGTCTGTTTCCTCCATCATTACACATGCCTCTCCATAGGACTGTGCTTATAGCACCGATTGTATATGACTGCAAGGGGTTTTGGGAATTTAAAAAAAGTATGGCACTACTAGCAGACACGTGGGACCGGGTCGCCGATCGGCGGTTCGATAAACCGTTCCCCNNGAAACCGTTCCCCGCCGATCTCGGTTCGCATGATAACATGGGAGCCTTCGACGACCTCACCGATGATTGCCGCGTCCCGTCCGTAGGGGTGCTTCCGGATAGCCGCAAGGACCGCTTCGGCATCGTCGGGTGCGACCCCCATGACGACCTTGCCTTCGTTTGCCACCTCAAGGGGGTCGATCCCGAGCATCCCGGCGGCACTTCGGACACTCGCCCGGAGGGGGAGGGCTTCCTGCTCGATGATGACCCCCACTCCGCTCTTTCTCGCCATCTCGTTGATGGCGTTCGCAAATCCGCCTCTCGTCGGATCTTTCATGGCATGAATATCGCCGGCGGCGAGCGCCTGCTCGACAAGCGGCCAGAGTGGGGCGACGTCGGAGCGGATCTGATCGCCGAAGTCGAACCCTTCACGGTGTGCCATGATGGCGATTCCGTGGTCGCCGATGGTGCCGCTGACCAGGATCTTGTCGCCGACCCTAAGGCCGTTATCCCGCACCACCCGCTCGGCAACGCCTATGCCGGCGGTGTTGATGACGATGGTATCAAGCGCACTCCGCTCGAGCACCTTGGTATCCCCCGTGACGAGGTTTGCCCCGCACTCTTCAAGAGTGGCGTCCATCGATGCGACGATGCGTTCGAGGTCGGCGACATCGAAGCCTTCGGGGATGACCATGCCGCATGAGAGGGCGATCGGTCGTCCACCCATCATCGCGAGGTCGTTGATGGTTCCACAGACGGCGATACGTCCGATATCCCCTCCAGGGAAAAAGATTGGAGAGACCACATGATTATCGGTCGTAAAGACGATATTTTGACCGTTGAGCGGGATGACCGCACCGTCGTCAAGCGATTCAAGACCTATTCCGCCAGCGTTGTTGTGCTTAAGGTTGGTGATGACGCGCAAAAGCTCGCCCATCACCTCACCTCCCGCACCATGCATGAGGTTGACTTTCATTCTTCGTCCACTTCTATCTCGATATTGGTGACTACAATCTCCATTCCTGCAACGATTTCCGGGAGTTTACCGCACTGAGGGCAGACAAACCGCTCATCTCCTTCATAGCCGCAGGAGCAGCGTGTGCGCGCTTCAACCTCTCGGCACGAGAGTCGTGCGTTCGCAAAGAGCGGGTCGTCCTCGATGATGACGTTAAAGAGGAACTCAACCTGTTCGGGGTTTACCATCGCCATCTTGCCGACATCCACCGAGACGCACTTCACCTCTTTTGCCTTATTCTCGATCGCAGCCCGGCGGGCCGTCGCGTAGATGTCGTAGGCGATGCTGTACTCGTGCATCACTCCTCCATCGCAGCATAAACCTGCTTGAAGAGCTCACGGGTCTCAAGCCCTTCCTCTCTGCTGAGCCGCTGGATGGCAAATCCGACGTGGACGAGCACGAACTCCCCCACCTTTACATCAACGAGGTCGAGCCGGACCTCCTGCTGCAGGTCGCCGAAGTCGACGACGCCGATGTTCCCCTCCTTTATCTCCAGGACCTCAGCGGGCATTGCAATACACATGACCTTTCTCCCTCATCTGATCTTTCGCCTGAACATCAAAAAAGGTTGACCATACTGCAGGGAGGAATCCGGGAGCAGCTGCATCGACCGGCGCGGCTCGCCATTCCTCCGTATTCAGTATGTATAGGTCGATTTAGGCGGGTGAAATAGATGTCTGCCTCAGATTTCAGGGTTTGTGGGGTTTGAGGCAGGGCCGACCTTGTTTTGCTCCTTCTAATGTTTCTGTCCGGTGTATCTATGTCGGATGTGGTTGCCAGGTTGATCTTCCCGGGCAAAACGCGCTGAATAGATTGGGGTGCGGTCTGTGGTTGGTGGAGTTGAAATCCTCATCAGAGTACTACAAGGCTGCGCGGTCCGGGTTTCACGCGTCACTGATCTTTTGTAAACGAAAAATTCAGATTACCTCTCCCTTCCGGAACACCGCCTCGATCTCCGCCCGGGGGAGATCCCTGCCTCTGATCCGCATCGTCCAGCGGTGCGTCCGGACCGAGACCGGGGTGAGCGATGCGAAGAGTTCCGCCGCCTCGGTCTCGGTGAAGTAATGGGTGATGATGCCGTCACCCCGCTGGAAAGTCTGCGGCTCTACCTCCACACCCTTCCCGGCGCGCATGTCCTCAACGGAGAACTCCCGAAAGAACGCCGTGCCACCGGGCCTGAGCACCCGGCAGACCTCGGATGCAATGGCTCTCCGACCCGATTCGGTCAGGTGGCCGACGATATGAACCAGGAAGACCGCATCAAATGACTCCCGGGAGAACGGCAGACACTCTGCGTCTGCAAGCACGAAATTGACTCCCGCGGTGCCGGGATGCCGTTTGGCTAGATTGATGGCATGGGGGGAGATGTCGACCGCAGTCACGTTCGGGGAGCGCCGGGTAAGGGCTGCAAGGGTCTTGCCGTTCCCGCATCCAAGTTCCAGGACGGCAGTATCGGCAGGGATGTCCGGGAGCGGCCCCGGTGCACCGCCCCAGAGAGCCCGGCGCTTTCGGTAGTCCTCGTCCCAAGCCGATGAATGAGTAGACACCTCTCAGAGATCGGCGCTGCTCCGGGATAATGGTTGGTACGGGCGTGATAAGGTCTTTGGAACGCCCAAAATCCGGGGCGTTGGATTTCGAAGAAGTTTTCTCCCTGGAAAGTGAAGATCCAAGTTACTGTGGACTTCCCGGACGCCGTTTCGATGATACTGGCCCTCCTGTTCTTCACCGCCTTCCTGCTCATTCCCTCCCCGGTGGTATCAGATGCCACCGGTTTGGGTACATCCGATCCCGGGCAAACGCAGCAGGCACCCTCCCGGGACCTCTCCTCCATCTTCACCGGAGTTGAGGAGCGGTTCCGGGACGGCCACTTCCTGAACCCCACACCCGTTTCAGTGCCGGGGGCAGCCGGATCGACCGTCACCCCGGACGGGAATGAGACCGCTCTGCGGACCGAGAAGATCACGCCGCCCGTCCCGAAATACGATGACGATGAGCTTATGCAGCTGGTCGAAGAGAGCAGCGCATCACTGCTGCTCTCCCTGCAGAACTCCTACGCCCTCTACGTCTGGGATGAGAGTCTGGTAAAAGAGAGCGCTGCAGAACTCCGGACATTCGCAACGAGCCTTCTTGAAGAGGTGGAGGCATTAGATGTCTCTGGCAAATGCGATGTTCTGAAAACTTCATTCATCCGTGCTCTCGAGTCATATCGAACGGCAGGCACGGTACTCCGGGGAAACACTCCCCTCAACAGCACAATGGTGGATATTGCCCTCGACGCGAACAGAATGGGATCACATCACCTTCGTGAGGCTTTTGAATACCTGCAATGCCCTGTGCAAAGGGTCCCGGAAGAGATCGTGGCTATCGATCTCTCTTCGTCCCTGCTGTATGCCAAACCCGGAATCAGGGATGAACTGGAGCTCATGCAACGGTACGTCTATATGGATCGTAGCCGCGCAAACGAGATCTCCCTGATGCTGGAGTCTGTAAAGAGAATCGACACCATTTATTACCTCGATGGGAGTGGCAATAAGATTGAGGCAGAACCCGGAAGAATGTTCCTGCTCGTTAAGGTGAGGGTCACAAACCTGGGTCATATAGGGGAGGGTAGAATGTACAGGATACAAACCCCGGATCTTCGCGATTTTGCTCTCCAGTATCGCGGGACAACGTACTCTCCGATGAAACTACCAACGAGGACGTCGCTTGGCGAGTCATATGCAACGGTGACGCTGGACCGGTATAAGGTTAAAACTGGATACATTGTTTTCGATGTTCCAGAGGCGCTCACGCTTGATGAATGCTCAATCCAGGTGAAACTCCCCGACGCATCACCTGTCTGGGCACTCGGGAAGACCCCATAACCTTTTCCTACGTCGATTCCTTCCGCCGGCTAGGGAATGGCGCCTCCGGCGTTTAGGATTTTCATCGCAACAAATAACCATTTAACAGGAGATATTTTAGCCAATGACGATGAGAGGCTCTCAAAGACCGTTACTGCCTGTAGCCAGTCTTGCCGGGGTGATCCTCTTCATCGTTCTCATCTTTCCCGGAGCATACACGTTCTCCTTCCTCGATCTGTCGGTGGAGGGAGGTAACGATCCCGGGAACACGTTGGTTGTCAGGTCAGGGCCGGACAGCAATACGACCTGTCCCTCCGAACTCACGGATGACGAGAAGCTGGAGTCGTTGATCGCCAGAGCCAGTATACCCCTCCTGGAGGTCTCTGTAGAGTCAATCTATTCTATGTATAGATCTGACGACATGGCAGTCAGGAATCTGGCAACCGAAATATCTTCGCTTGTGGACAGTTATCGTGCCGAGGCTGCGACCCTCGATGCTTCCCCCGCTATGGCTCCCTCATACGAGCATTTTACCGCTGCACTCGACGAGTTTTCTAGAGCCGGCATCCTGCTTAATGGGAATAGACCCCTGAGCCAGAGCATGGCGGACGATGCACTGCGTCACCTTGGCCTCGGGATCGAACGCCTGTCACAAGCCATGCAGGACTGCAATCGCTCTCATATCGAACATTCAAAGGCCCCTGTCGATATGATGAGTCTCGCCGCAGAGCCTGCTTCTTTGTTCTCCGACGCTCTTTCGATCGGTGAACGGTACCGTTACGACGATCAGCGAGGTGAAAACGCCATCTCGCTGATCGTCGGTCCGATAACGTGGTCGAAGGCTTTTCAGACCACCGGCACCAAACCGGTCCAGTATGTTGCTGGGAGCGGGAAAGCATACCTCCTGGTCGCTGTTGAGGTGACGCACCTTGGCCATAAGGGGAACGGTGCGAACACACGTATTCAGACGCCAGGGGAGAGTGCATTCGTCCTCCACTATGCCGGTGAGACATATCACCCATTGAAAGCGCCCGGATCGACCACCCGAGGAGGGTCATACTCCAGAGTCATGCTCGATAGGCACGAGTCTGTGGGAGGATACCTCTTCTTCGAGGTGCCGGATGGCCTTGACCCGGCCCGCGCGTATCTCCAGGTCAATATTGGCGGAGAGAGCGTCGTCTGGAATCTGGGCAGGGTATCATTACCTTGATTCCATCATGGCAGGCCCGTTCCTTTTCCCCCTTGCAGGTCCTTCTGCGGTATGAACCTGAGTGCCGCTGAATTCATGCAGTAGCGCTGGTACGTCGGCGGTGGCCCGTCGTCAAAGACATGGCCCAGGTGGGCGTCGCACCGTCTGCAGAGCACCTCGGTTCTGCTCATGAAGAACCGGGTATCAAGGTCCGTCTTGATATTCAGGTCCGAGACAGGCTTCCAGAAGCTTGGCCAGCCGGTCCCCGATTCAAACTTCGTCTCCGAGGAGAAGAGGTGATTGCCGCAACAGACGCAGACGTACAGACCCTTCTCCTTGCAGTCCCAGTACCTCCCGGTGAAGGCGGTCTCTGTTCCTCCTTTCCGCGCAACAGAGAACTCTTCCGGCGTCAACTGGCGTCGCCACTCCTCGTCGGACTTGACGACCCTCTCGACCTCCTCCACCTCTTTCGTTATAGCGTTGCAGACCTTCACGGTCCCGACGGTTTCTGCAACATCTCCGTTCATCACGAACTCCTCCGTTCCCGGCCACCTTATCCGGAGAGCATGTATATCTATCCCTCGGTCCGCCCGGGAGGGGGGCAGGTACTACTCAACCGCATGTCCGGATCCCGTTTCCTGACCCAAATACGCTTCCGAATTTGTTATATAGGCTCCGGTCGATGAACCATCATGCAGGATGCGTCTTTCACGAGAAAGATCTGCAAGAGTCTCCTGCTTCTTGCCTGCCTCATAGGCGCTGTTGCCGTATCAGGCTGCACAGAGACGCCTGGAGAACTGGTGACGCCGACATTGGAATCTACGCCGGCTTCCCATGCCACCTACTCGCCCTCCGGACCGCAACCGTCATTCACAGCCTCCGTCACGGCACCCGAGAGGCATTACCGCACCGACACGTCCTGCTACTGGGTCGCGACGGGGACGGTGACCAACACCGGTGATGCGGCCGCAAGAAACGTCGTCATCCGGTTCATGCTCATCGACGACGAGAACGAGATGATCCGGTCGACCGAGACCATCTTCGTCCCCCGGTTCCAGGCGGGCGAAACGAAGATATTCACAACCAATCCACTCTCCGGCGACTGTGATCGGCAGTATCGCGCCGAGATCGTGGTCACACACGACATCCCCTAGGCTACGGGCAACGGGGATTAATATCGGCAGTAGAACATTATGACCGAGGAAGAGACATGAAGATTCTAGCCATTAATGGAAGTCCGCGAGGTCCGCGGAGTCAGACGCTCCGGCTTGTCCGTGCAGTCCTCGACGGGGCGGAGAGTGCCGGGGCCGATGTTGAACTCGTGGATGTCTGCAAACTCCAGATCGAGTACTGCAATGGGTGCCTGGTCTGTTGCGAGAGGGGAGAGTGCGTCAAGGAAGACGATTTCATCGAGTTGTACCAGAAGATGCTTGAGAGCGATGGGATTGTGCTCGGGTCGCCCAACTACATCGACTCCGTCACGGCTCAGATAAAGACGCTGCTCGATCGGATGGCAGACGCCATTCACTGCCAGATGTTCATCGGTAAGTACGGGTGTGCCGTCGCCACGGCGGGCGGATCGAAAGCGGATGAGATTGTGACCTACCTCAACGGGGTCCTCCAGACGCTGGGTGCTAATACCGTCGGCGGCGTTGCGGTGGTCCTCGGGGGAGACCCGGAGGCGGCCATGGCGCCAGCGGAGGAGGAAGCCCGCAAACTTGGCGCGAAACTCGTACATGCCATCGCGAATAAGGAGACCTATCCAGAGCAGGAGAGACTCCACGCCGAGATGATCGAACGGATGCGGGCTCTTATTATGGCAAACAAGGACCGCTGGCATCACGAGTACAACTACTGGAAGGCAGCAGGGCGGATACCCTAGGGTATCCGCCGTTCACCGACGAATCTTTTCTAGGATCCGTTGCAGTCCCTCGCGCACCTCGGGGCGCGCCTCTTCGATCGCACGGGTAATCGCCGGGATCGCCGTATCGCCCATCTCGACCAGCCCCCGCTCGGCCCGCATCCTAACCACGAGGGCGTCATCTGCAAGTGCCTGGATGAGGGGAGAGACCGCTCCCTCTCCCCCAATCCGGGATATGGTCTTGACGACGTTCATCCGTATCTCGATAGATGGGTTGGAGAGGGCTTCAACCAGTATCGGGAGCGCATCAGGGCCGATCTGCCCCACCTCTGCCCACCGATCCCGGGCCATAAGGAAGAGTGTCTTTTCTACGTTGGTCTTCGGTTCCCAGCCCACCGATTCCAGTGCTTCCGCAACCCCTGCCCGAAGCGCCTCGTCCGTTGAGCGGAGCGCCCCCACCAGGTGATCCCGCACAGTTCCATCGGGGTCGTTCAGGGCCTCGAGCGCAGCGTACCGGACCCGGTCGTCCACATCACACAACGCCAGGATTAACGGTTCAATGGTCCGCTTGTCCCCGATATAGCCAAGCGACCTGGCGGCGGCAATCTGTACCACCTCGTCGCTATCCCGCAACGCCCGGGCCAGCGGTTCTATCGCCTCCTCGCTCCCTATATAGCCCAGCGCCTCCGCCACAGCTGCCCGGACCATGCTGTCCGGTTCTCGCTGCAGTGATCTGCTCAGAACTCCAATAGCCCGTTTATCCCCGATATTACCCAGGTTACGGGCAGCAACGATCCGGATGAACCGGTCCGGATCATTCATGGCGGCCATGAGCGGTTCGACCGCGGCCTCCCGCATCTCGCCGAGCACCCCGGCGGCAGCAGCCTGGATCTCAGGGTCGCCATCTTTGAGGGCCATAATCAGCCCTTCAACCGCCGGACGCCCCATCTCGATGAGCCGGGTGGCGGCAGAAACCTGCACCTCCACTGAACCATCTTTGAGTGCAACGATGAGTGTATGGACGTCCTGCCGGACCTCATTATCGGGGGTTTTACGCCATACGTCCGTCCCCCGTCGCCTCGTGAGCGCGGCAGCCGCTTTATCAGCGACGTCTCGATCTCTGTCGCGCAGGGCATACTCCAGTGCCTCGTCAGCCTCGGCGGTGCCGATCAGCGCGAGCGCATCAATCGCTGCAAGGCGCCCTTCTTTCTCACCCGTCCTCAGAATTGCGGAGAGCGGTTCAACTGCAGGTTGCCCAAATCCTGCCAGGGTCCGGGCGGCAATCACACCAACCTCGTGGGCAGGATCCTCCAGATGTCTGACGAGGAGGGGTATCGATCTTGGATCCCCAACAATCCCGAGGGCTTTTACCGCCGTCACCCGGACTTTTGGTGCGGGATTCTCCAGTGCCGCATCCAGTGGGCCAAGCGCAGCATGACCGAACGCCGCAACTGCTGCGGCTGCAGCAGACCGAACTTCAGGATACCCATCGTGGAAGAGGCCTATCAGTGGAAGAATTGTACGTGCGTCCCCGGCCTGCCCGAGCGCGCCGGCGGCGGCGATGCGAACGTCCCGATCGGCGTCGTTTAAGATCAACAGCAGGGCATCGACGCTGCTATCGCCACCGATCTCACCGAGGCCCTCAGCTGCGGCGATCCGCACTCCGGGGTGCGGATCGGAGAGAGCCTGGATGAGGAACCCGACCGCCGGCTCCCCGATGCTCCGTAGCGCCGCAATCGCTGCAGCCCGGATCTCTTCATTGTCGCTTTGCAAGGCGCGGAGATACCGTTCAAGCGATGCCTCCTCCACGACCGGTGCCCGGGGTTCCGGCGATTCTGCACAAGGAGTGAGGTCCGGCGGAATTTCATCTTTCGGTTTTTCTGGAGCGGGGGTCTCCTTTTCCGTATACTCTTTCTCATTGCCCGCCTGTTTGTCGTTGCCGGCCGGGATAATCTGGTCCAGTGGAGCCGGCTTTCGCCGGTCAAGCTGTCTCTTCACACTGGTCCATGCCTCATCACCCTTCTGGCTCTCTTTCAGGAGGCTCTCGATATCCTCACCATCGGGGGGTTGCTGGGGGACAGGTTTCGGCACGGTCCCTCCCTTGTTGAGGATGGGCTGCATCGGTTCGTTCTGTTCCGGTGATGGGGATTTTCGGCGGAGAGGCCGGGTGGGGGCCTGAACTGCCTTTCCGAAGTGGTCCTCAATCCGCTTCCGGGCGGCAAGCCCTTCTTTGAGTTCCCGGTCGTAATCGGAAGACTTCTCCTGTGCCGGTCTCGCCCGTGCATTCTCTTCCCGACGCGACTGAATATACTCCAGTGCAATCTCTGCCTGTTCCCGGACCCTGGGATTTCCTGAACGCACTGCCGCGTTCAGGGCATCGAGTGCAGGCTGACCCAGTCGCCGCAGCGCCTCGCTAGCACCGGTGCGGACGCCGGAATACTCGACCTGCAGAGCACTAATGAGCGGCGCAATTGCCGGTCTCCCCATCCGGACAAGTTCGTTCCACTGCTCTCTGGCAATCAGATAATTAGCTCTCTCCAGATCGTTCTGCGGAATCCAGTCCAACCGCTCAAGTCCCCATGCAGCTTCCATCCGCACCGGGTGACTGGGGTCGCTGAGGGCCTCAACCAGGTGTGGTTTCGCCCGGTCATCACCAATCTCACCGAGCGCCTCTATGACCCGTGTACGGACATCCGCCTCCGGATCGTCTGCCGCCCTGACAAGTGCCGGAATAGCCCGGGGGTCACGAATCTTTCCCAGCGTCCGCGCCGACTCGCTCCGTATCCGGGGATCCTTACTGTTGAGGCCCTTAATGAGAACCGGAACCGCTGCCCCCTGGAGTTTTGCGAGTTCCGTCCAGTCTTCCAGGAGGTAGTAATACTGCACCTTCTCCTGGGGGTCATTAGGCACCCAACCGAGTGCGGCGAGCGAACTTGCGGCCTCTTTCCGGACGGAATGGTTACGATCCTGAAGCCTCCGGACAAGGTGCGGAATGGCCTTTTTGCCTGTCCCCCGGAGGGCAATCACGGCAGCAGTCCGGGTTGTCGATTCTTCGCTATGCAGTGATGAGAGCAGAGCGCTAAAGTACTCGCCGTCCGTCGCTGCGATTGCGCGGACAAAGGATGCCTGTAAGGCAGGACTTGCCCGGACAATCAGTGCGAGGATCAGTGGAATTGAGGATGTGCCGATCGAGACAAGAGCCTCTGCCATCCGAACCCGTGATACGGGGGCGGCATTCTCCAGTGCTCCAAGCAGATTGGGGATAATTGAGGGGCCGAGTGCAGAGAGGGTTCTCGCCGCATCGGCGCGGCTACCAGGATCGTCATCATCCAGGGCCAGAATTAGCCCAGAATAATCCTTCTCCTGCCGAATCTTCTTGATGCCTACTCGGAACCTGTCAAAAAATGCCATGTCTCTCTCGTATCCGCAAATGGTGTTTAGAGTATTCAGTTTGTATGGATCTCTTTGAATTCAAATTATATCTACCATCCAACCCCAATAAAATTTCCATTTCATGTCTATCGACGCATTGTTGCGGCGAACGATTTTGCTCCCCTGACTGAGACTCATCCATGGCCTGATCCGAATCTTTATCCCGATGAGACTGGTATACGGGGCCTCTATGGTTAGGCTGGATATCACGAGACTGCCGGGAATTGTGCAGGAACTTGCGCCAGAGATGGAAGAACTGGTTTTGCGAATCTACTCCTGGTACGTCGAACCCGGGTACCTCGTTCTCCCTGACGCGATGCAGGATTGGGTGCGCGAGAAGTATGGCGATATTGAGATGCAACAGATTGTTCGGGTGACCAACAACCAGACAGATGAGAGCACGCTGTTTAATTCTATTCGAGCGCGTCGTCCTGTACTGACTCCAAAGACCGAGGAGACGCGCGATCTGCAGGATCTTGCAGATGGAGGGCCGTTTTCAAACCCGCTTGAGGGGACGCCGGCCGATACGTTCGGCCGAATCGAAGGCGATCACTGGATTACGGCAAGCAACATCGCAAAGTACGACTATCTTCACGCTATCATCATCGCGAAGGAAAGCGACCTCTACATCACCACAGAGGCGCAGGTAACTGACATGATCAATGTGGCCATCCGGTGGTGCCAGGAGGCGCACCGCACAAATCCTAAAGCTATCCATCCCTTTCTCATCTGGAACTTCCTCTGGCGTGCGGGGGCAAGTATCGTACATAACCATGCCCAGATCCTGCTCACTCACCGCCCGTATACCACTCCGGCGCGGATCGAGAAGACCCGGGAGCAGTACCGGTGCCGCTACGGGAGCGAGTATTACGACGACCTCTTTGCGGCACATACAGCGATCGGGCTCGGGCTTGTCTACAAAAACGCCCGGGTTATGGCACACCTCACCCCGAGGAAGGAGCATGAGGTCATGATCATCGCCAAGTTGCCGCACGACCTTGCCCCCGCGCTCGCAAAGGTGCTTGAGAGTTACCGAAACATGGGGGTGCAGAGTTACAACGCGGCGGTGTATATGCCCCCGCTTGAAGAGCAGGGGTATCACGTTGCTTGGGTGGTCGATAGGGGCGATCTCCAATCCCGGACATCGGATATTGGTGGTATGGAACTCTATGCAGGAACTCCCGTCGTCGCGTCGGATCCATTCCGGTTGATGGAGCACCTTGCAGCCGTCATGCAACCGTGAGCGGACGGTCAGCAGAGGAGAGTCTCGTGGTCTGCGAGCTTGCGATACGCGCCCTCCATCTGCGCTGCAACGCGGCTCCACCTGAAATCTTTCTTAACCCTGTTGAGCCCTTCGCGGCCCAGGGAGAGCAACTTCGTGGGGGAACCCACCACCTGAGCGAGGCCATTTGCGATTGAGTCGGGGCTCGGCCGCACCTTGACGCCATCAGTTCCATGATTGATGTTCTCGGAGAGCCCGCCGACGTCGGAAGCGACCACGCATCGGCCGGCACTCCACGCTTCGAGAAGCACAAGTCCAAACGGCTCGTTCCTGCTCGGGATAGCAACGATATCGCTGGCGTTGAGGAGCGGTACGTAGTCCGCATCATCGAGCCGGCCCAGGAATCGGATGGGAAGCTCCCGGGCCTGCGCCTCGAGACCCGGACGCATCTGCCCCTCTCCGACAAAGGCAAACTGGCCATCGGGATGCTCCCGGAGGAGATCGGGAACTGCGTCCACCAGCATATCTGGCCCTTTTTGCCACGCAAGCCGTCCGACAAAGAGTATGAGCGGAGCGTCCGGGTCAAACCCGTGGCGCTGCTTCACTGCCCTGGGATCGACGTCCGCCTGGTATCGACCGGGCACGATGCCGTTTGGGACGACGTCGATCTTCCAGTCGGGAATCTGATAGAGGCTCATAGCCTCCCGGCGGAGAGTAGAAGATACTGCCGTTATGCGTTTGGCAAACGATGCCCCACAATGTTCAATCCTCGTTATCTCTACAAAGGGCCAGCTGTTACTGAAACGGTTCCCATTTCTGCCAAACTCTGTTGAGTGATAGGTGAAGATGGTCTCCCGCTCCCGGAGCCGGCGGAGCACGTCGACCACGTGCCAGTCATGGAAATGCAGGACGTCAAATGAAGGCGTATCAAATTCTCTAAACCGGTCGAACATCCCTCTGCTCATATCGGAGCAGTACTGGATGATATTCTCTCCTTCTGGCCGGCAGTAGTGGTACTGGACTCCGTTAATCTCATCGTCTCTTTTCCAGCCCCGGGTAAAAAAATGCACCTCATGGTGTTGTGCCAGCGTCTCGGCAAGGTTTGTTGCCGCATTTGCCAGCCCGCCGACTCGCTCTGCATACAGTGACTCCCAGCAGAAAAATGCAATCTTAAGGTGTTCCATACCATTCCTCTCTATTAATTGCCCAAACCCCGCCGGTTCATGCACGAGGTCCAGGGTTCGGCACCGGGACCGCCGAAACCGCCTGTTCTCCTGCACTGGAACGCCTGGTTCCGGTTGATGGTTGGTCAGACCTGCTGACCTTAACTATCGTGCCTCATACCCGCTCAAAGTTGATATATTTTTCCTGGATCTCCAAAAGTAGTTGAAATGTCCCGTATTGGGATTTGGTAACTTACGGTCAGGAGGAGCGCATCTCTTCGAGGCGCTTTTTGAGGCGGTGGCTGTGTGAACCCATCCAGTAGAGTTTTCGGCAGGTGGGACACCACGAGAACTCCTTTCCCGCATGAGACTGTGGTGCGTAGCGTGCCTCCCGGATCTCCCGGACAGTAGCCGGTCGGAGGCGGGTATTGCAGAGGGAACACCGGATCATCCGGATCTCGGGTTCGATGAGGCCGAGATCGGCGACCTGGCGGATCTGATCCATGATGGCCTCGGATGCGATGTAGACCGCCTGCTCACCACCCCGCCGTGCAAGTTCCCGGTCTCGTGTCAGGAGGATTCGCCCCTCCCGAGCGGCGATCTCAAGCAAGAGGGTATCCTCCCGTGTGCTCCCGGGGGTGAGGCTGTTTGCGCTCATGGTATCGTAACCCATGAACCGGAGGTAGCGGGTGAGCGTTCCAAGCATCCTGTCGGTGAGGAATCTAGGGCATTCAGTCGATCTTCGAGACATACTCGATATGTCCGCCGCACTCAGTGCAGGTGTGATCCTCGAGCCCCACTATTCGGGTCGAATATCCCGATCGCTCGATGACGAGGCCGCCGCAGGCCGGGCAGTAGGTATTCTCGTAGGGGTGACCCCCGACGTTGCCGAGATACGGATAGTGAAGCCCCAGTTCCTTTGCACGCTCGTAGATCTTCTCAAGGGTCCTGATCTCGGTTGGCCGCACATCAAGCATCTTATAGTCTGGATGGAACCGGGTGAAGTGCATCGGGGTATCGGGCCCGAGGTTCTCGAGCACCCACCGAATGAGCGCCTCCATCTCCTCCATCGAGTCGTTCTGACCGGGGATGACCAGCGTTACGGTCTCGACGTGCATGCCAAGTTCCTTTGCAAGCGCTGTTGCATCGAGGATCGGCTGCAGCCGCCCCCCGCAGACCTTCCGGTAGAAGGTATCGGAGAATGACTTGAGATCGACACGGAAGGCGTTGAGTACCGAAGAGATCTCCCGGAGCCCTTCTTCGGTGATATAGCCGTTCGTGACGTAGACTGTTCCGAGTCCCTTTTTGCGTGCCAGGGCCCCCATCGCAAGCGGGTACTCGTGCCAGATCGTGGGCTCGTTGTACGTCCAGGCTATGCTTGCAGAGCCGCTGGCACGCGCCCGTTCCACGCCCTCCTCGGGGGCGAGGTCCCGGAGCGCCTCCATCTCCAGTGTCTGCTGTGAGATGTGCCAGTTCTGACAGTGTTCGCAGTGAAAGTTGCACCCTATGGTCCCAAGCGAGTAGGAGAGGGTTCCTGGCAGGAAGTGGTAGAGCGGTTTCTTCTCAATGGGGTCGACCGCTTCAGCGATGACCTTGCCGAAGGTGGCGGCATAGAGGGTGCCGCCGCGGTTGATACGTACACCGCAGACGCCCTGCTTACCCTCCCGTATGGTGCACCGGTGGGCGCAGAGAGAACACCGGACGGTATCGTCCTCCAGTTTCTGGTAGAGTCGCGCCTCGTGCATACGATCATCACGTGAGGGGAGCCATCTTATTTATCCTTGCGGACCGCCTGCTCGTCCTGCTCCTCGTACTCGATAACCAGCGCCCCATGATACCCACAACGCTTGCAGCGGTAGACGCAGCCGGTATAGCCGCCGGTAACTACCCAGACGTCTGTAGAACTGCATATAGGGCAGTGCAGCCTCTTCACAACAGGTATATGAGTGATATTGGGGATAATAATAGGGTGGCATGAAGAAGATAGTAATCTCGCTGGGTGGCTCGGTTCTGGTCCCCACACTTGAGTCGAATAATATCAGCAAATATGTCTCTGTTCTTCGGAAGATCATCGGAAAATGTCAGATTTTTATCGTTGTCGGCGGCGGTGGAGAGGCGCGCCGATATATTCGTGTTGCCCGCGACCTCGGCCTCAGCGAGGCGGCAGCAGACGAACTCGGCATCCAGGTGACCAGGATGAATGCACGCCTCCTGGTGGCCGGACTTGGGGATGCGGCCTACCCGCGCGTTGCAGAGGACTATACGGAGGCGCAGGAGTTCGCACAGACGGGTAAGATCATCGTTATGGGCGGTATCACCCCGGCGCAGACGACGGATGCGGTATCCGCGGTCCTCGCCGAGAGTGTCGGTGCCGATCTCCTCATCAACGCCACGTCGATCGACGGGATCTACAGCGCTGATCCAAAGAAGGATGCACGCGCGGTGAGATACGAGCACCTCACACCGCAGGACCTCCTCGATATCATCACCGGGTGCAGGATGGATGCAGGTGCAAACACGGTGCTCGATATCGTAGCCGGGAAGGTCATCGAGCGGTCGGGGATCCCGCTCCTGGTGCTTGATGGCCGTGACCCGGAGAACCTCTACCGCGCGATCGTAGAGGGGATCTACACAGGCACCATCGTGAGCAAAGAGAATACAATCCCTCTGCCGGCCTGAGGGTTCCTCCCATCGGTAACTATTTTTGTCTCCATCTCCAACATATAATGGCACAGGGGCAGTAGGGTAGCCTGGTCCATCCTAGAGCGTTTGGGACGCTTTGACGGCAGTTCAAATCTGCCCTGCCCCATCAGTATGAACCGTAAGACCGCCTGTGAAGTTTACCACCGACTTCTTGTCCAGTATCCCATCATCAATGACAGGCGCCACTTTCTCGACTTTCATAACCCTTATGAGACGCTGATCCTCACGATCCTCTCCGCGCAGACAACCGACCGAGCCGTCAACGCCGTCCGCGATGCCCTCTTTTCCCGTTACCCGACACCGGAAGCGCTCGCCCGCGCGAAGCCAGAGGAAGTAGAGCCGATCATCAGGACCATCGGGTTCCACCGCACAAAAGCCCGCCACATTGTCGAGACGGCAAGGAAGCTCGTCTCCGACTTCGGAGGCGAGGTCCCGAGAACGATGGAGGAGTTGCGGACGCTGCCCGGTGTCGGACGAAAGACCGCAAACATCGTCCTTTCTCACGCATTTGGGATCAACGTCGGCATCGCTGTCGATACCCATGTCCGCCGGCTCTCAAAGAGGATCGGGTTTACCGAGAGTACAAATCCCGATATCATCGAGCGCGATCTCATGGCTCTCTTCCCGCAGGAGGTCTGGCGGGACATCAACTATCTTCTGATCCGCCACGGCCGCGCTGTCTGCACCGCACAGAACCCGAAACACGATGAGTGTGTCGTGGCGGACCTCTGCCGGTATTACCAGGAACTCCTGGCCGGGGAGCAGGTTTCCTGCCCTGAGGATAGGTAAGACTGAGCGCCTCCGGTGCACAGACGACTGCTTTTCGGTCAGGCGTTCCCTCTTTTGTAGTAATAGCAGTGAAAATCTGGAAAGCGCGTTACGTGATCGCCCGAAAGTGATAATTGTTCTATCGCTGGGGTAATTTTTGTTGGCGGGGTTGAGAAAGGCTCCCAATGTAGCCCTCTCAAAACACCCCGCCAATCAGGGCATACCCGACGATGTAACAGAGCCCGGCCACGACCGCTGATGCCGGAATAGTCAGAACCCACGCGATAAGGATCTCGCGGACCACACCCCACTTGACCGCCGAGTAGCCGCGCGTCGCACCGACGCCCATGATCGCCCCGGTTGTTGCGTGGGTCGTCGAGACCGGGACACCAAAGACATTCATCAGCGATAGAACGCCCCCGGCGGAGGTCGATGCGGCAAACCCCTGGTAGGGCCGGATCCGGGTGATACGGTTGGCCATCTTATCGATGACCCGCCACCCACCTAGGAGGGTGCCGAGGGAGATTGCAAGCGAAGAGGCGAGGATCACCCAGAGCGGGACGGCGAACTCGGAGATCAGCCCCCCGGCAAGGAGCATGGCGGTGATGATCCCCATCGCATTCTGTGCGTCGTTGCCCCCGTGGCCGATCGCCTGAAGCGATCCCGAGAATATCTGGAGGATCTTAAAGAGACCTGTCACGCGCCACGGAGCATAGTTGCGAAAGATACAGGTAACGACGATGCCGAAGACAAATGCGACGATGAATCCGAGCATCGGGGAGATGACGATGAAAAGGATGACCGCGAGGATGCCACTGACATGCAAAAGCCCTGCCGCAATGGCGAGCGGTATGGCCACCGTCACCCCGATGATTCCGCCGAGGAGGAGGTGCCAGGGCTTGAACTCGCCCCTCCAATGCGTAAATGCTCCCACGGCAACCGCACCGAGGATGATACCAATAATCCCATAGAAGGCGGTCTGCTCAATCATCGTGAGCGACGGCCAGATGACCGCTCCCACTCCGGCACCTGCAATGCCGGCACCAAGAAGCCCCCCGATCAAGGCATGGCTGCTCGATACCGGAATCCCGAGAAGAGATGTCGCAAGAACCCAGAGCACCGCACCGACAAGGGCCGTGAGGATCAGTGTTGGGGTGAGAAACGAGGAATCAACGATACCCCTTCCGATGGTCGCCGCAATCGCTGTCGTGAAGAGGAGGGGGCCAAGGAGGTTGAAGACCCCGGCAAGGAGGACCGCCTGCAGAGGGGTTAAGGCCTTGGTCGCGACGATTGTTGCGATCGAGTTTGCGGCATCGTTCAAGCCGTTTGCAAAATTAAAAAGGAGGGCAAGAGCAATGCCGATGATGATTATGTCCATAGCGATCAGGAGTGTCTGATGGCTATGTCGCTCAGGACGTTTGCGACATCTTCACATTTATCAGTCGCTATTTCCAGATTCTCGTAGATATCCTTGAGCTTGATGATGGCGATCGCATCCTCTGTCTTGAAGAGATCCATGATGGCATGACCGAGGACACTGTCCGCGACATTCTCTAGGCGATTCACCTCAATGCACCGCTCCTCGATCAGGTTCGGATTCTTGATGGTTCGAATGCCGTTGACGGCCTTCTCAATCTCGACAACACTGAGTTGTATCAGTTTTGCAAGCTGAACCATCGAGTCGTCAGTGGCAGTAATACCATAACTGTACATCTGCTGTGCGGTACCGTCGATGTAGTCGATGATGTCATCCAGCGCTGAGGCAAGGCGGGATATCTCTTCCGGTTCGAGTGGTGTGATGAAAGTTCGATTCAACTGCTCATAGATCTCGTGTGATATCTCATCTCCCTGATGTTCGATCTCTTTCATTCGTTGGCACTGCTCTTTCACATTCTCGAAGTTTTCAACGAGTTCAACGAGCAGATTGGCGGCAGAGACGACTGTCGCGGCCATTCTGTCGAAGAGATCAAAAAAAACCTTATCCTGAGGGACTACCCACTCTTTGATGCCCACAATGATCGCTATAGATTTTTCCGTCAGGGCCTATATAGCGTTCGGTTGTGGCACCTGCACGGTATGACAGGAGAGAATGAAATGGATTGATTGGGCCAGTACGCCGAAGGCGGGGCATCGTGACCTGGCCTCATAACGACTTGAATGCTCCAGGACCACCTGTATAATCGCAACGGTTATTCCTGGACTCTCACAAGATTATTACGGATGAAGTCAAGATCATCGTCCTTTGCTGCGATCTCGAAGAGCATAGTCCCGGGGTTGGCGCAGCGCTTCGTAAATGGCAGCAGGATCTTCTTCTTCTTGTTCTGAATGCCAACGAGCATCGGGGATGCTAGGAGCATCCGGATACCTTTGAAGACAAAGCCCGGGGGCATCTCATAATATTCCTTGCAGTGCTTTCGCACGTAGTCGTTTACCTCCTTGGGGGTTACGCCCATGAGGAGCACCTTTCCGCCAAGGTTATTCACGCAACACGATGGCATCACTATTTTGTTCGCTTGTATACGAATAAACTTTTGCTTATCCAGGTCTCCAGGCCCGGGCGGTATCTCCGAAAGAACCTACCGCTCTCGACCGCAGTGATGGAATGGACGAGTGAGTGTTCTCTTGGCGTATCCCCATCGTTGAGGAAAAGATTATCGTATGCCGAACGAACAAGCCTCTCATGAAGCCGCATGGGATGTCCGGCCGCCCACCCGGTGCACAATTCTACCTCCTGCTGGCTTTATCCGCTCTCCTCCTCATCCCCTGCTTTGCTTCGGCCGCAACACCCCCGCCGCTCCCGGATCATGTCATCTCGGTATCGGACGACACCCTCTCCCGGAGTGAAGACCTCGAGATCTCCGCCGTATGGGATCGGGATGTGAGTCTCTACCGTCCTCCGGAGAGCCTCTATCTACAGATCTACAGCGCCTCCTCCGGCTCGCTCATCGCAGGGTATACAATCCCGGAGGACAAACATGCAGCATCTGAAGAGAACATACGGTACTTCCGCGGGCTTATCCCCTCCTCGGAGCTGCCTGCGGACAGGCTCACGCTCGTCGTGACTGACCCGGTCTCCGGCGCTGATGCTCGTATGCTGGTCAACGTCACCGAGACAGGGCCGGATTTCCCGGATGTCCATATGCAGAGGTCTGCTGATACTCTCTTCGCCCTGGTTGCTGTGTTCCTCCTGATTCTCCTCAGTACCGTTCTGGGCCTCCTGATCAGGCGGTCGTGAGGAAAGACCGCTCAAGGGACCGCGATTCTATCGGATCTTCACCATCGGTTTACTTAATGTCTGCGGCAACCAACTAGTATTAAAGTGATACGCGAACCGTCAGTCAAAAAAGTCCTCTACTGGTGCGATCAGTGCAACGTCCCTCTCATTGGACGCACCTGTGCCTGCAAGACGCGCACAAGAGAGGTTCCGCTCCTGCAGCCGTACGATGTCCGCCCCGCCCTTGCGGCGGATATGGCTCTCATCCGGCGGCTTCTTGCGGAGCGGTTCGGTGATGTCCCCCTGCCCCACGTCGTGCTCTTAAACAAGACCGGGGGCACCGACCGGGCCGACCTCGTGATCGTGCACGGCGAGCGGTTCGGCTGGCTCACGTTCGATCCGGTCTCCCGAAAATTCAGCCTTGATATCGCTCCCGAAGCCCTCTCGTACATCCTGCCGCATGCAACCCGGGGGATCATCGACCTTGAGGCCGAACCCGCAGTGATTGCCCATCGGGGGCGTATCGGTGGAAAACGATTCCCCTTAAAAGACCCTGTTCCCGACGGGACGGTCATCGTCGCCTACAAGAACCGGTTCGGCACCGGTGTCGTCAGGGACGGCCAGGTCCGGGTGAAGGACCTCGCCCCCATCACACCCCGGACCCGGTCCAATCCGGACTGGGAAGTGGTGATCGAGAAGAACCGCTACCACTTAAAGAACCTTGAGAGGAATGCAATCCGGACCATCAAGAAGCACATGAACGACCGGCCGTGCGTCAACGTCTCGTTCTCCGGCGGCAAGGACAGCACCGCCGTCCTCCATCTCGCCCGAAAGGCCGGGGTGGAGAAGGCGTTCTTCATCGATACCGGGATCGAACTCCCCGAGACGGTGGAGTTCGTGGCCTCTCAGGGAGTCGAGATCATCCAAAAAGGCGGCGACTTCTTCCAGGCGGTCGAGAAGGCCGGGCCGCCTGGGAAGGACCACCGCTGGTGCTGCAAACTCTTAAAACTTCACCCCTTAAAGATCTACCTCGCCGGCACCGGCCCCTGCGTCACGATCCAGGGGAACCGGTGGTATGAGTCCTGGAACCGGGCTGAGCTCGACGAGACAAGTCAGAATCCGGCAAATCCGCTGCAGTTGAATATCTCACCGATCCGGAGCTGGCGGGCGCTCGAGGTCTTCCTTTACCTCTGGTGGCAGAAGGTCCCAATAAACCCGCTTTACGATATGGGCCTTGAGCGGATAGGCTGTTACCTCTGCCCGGCGGCACTCGAGAGCGAGTACGAGGGTCTCCGCGTGATGCACCCTGAACTGACAGACCGCTGGGACGAATTCCTTATCAGGTGGGCGGAGAAGAATGGGCTGCCGGAGGCCTATCACCGCTGGGGACTCTGGCGGTGGCGGGCACTGCCCCCGAAGATGCGCGAACTCTGCAGGGAGTGGGGTATCGGCGTGAATGACGACTTCACTCTGAAGGAGGACCCGGCAAGAAAGAGGGCGGAGGTGGCAACGACGAAGACGATGGAGACCCATAAGCCGGCACCGCCGGCCGAGACTGAGTTTACTCCCGATCAGATCCGGAAGGACTTCCCGATCCTCGGCGACATCATATACCTCGACAATGCAGCGACGAGTTTCTCACCGGAACCGGTGGTGAATGCATTCGTCGAGTTCGAGCACAATTACCGGGCGAACGTCGGGCGGGGTGTCCACCGCCTGACCCGGATCGCGACGCAACGCTACTGGCACGCCCACGAGAAGGTGGCCCGGTTCATCGGCGGGGAGGCGGGGTTGACGGTCTTTACGAAGAACGCCACCGAGGCAATAAACATGGTCGCGCAGGGGCTCTCTTGGAAGCCGGGTGACCGTGTGGTGACCACAATCCTGGAGCACCACTCAAACCTCCTCCCCTGGCGGATGCTGGCAAAGCAGGGGGTCGCGCTCGACGTGATCGGGATCGACGCCGATTATGAGCTCGATCTTGCGGCGCTTGAGAAGATCCTCTCCGGGGGCAGCGTCCGGCTCGTCGCCGTCACTCACGCCTCAAACGTCCTCGGCGTGGTAACGCCGATCCAGAAGATCGCAAACCTCTGCCGGGAGCACGGCGCCCTCTTCCTGGTGGACGGAGCGCAGTCCCTGCCGCACATGCCGGTCAACGTGCGAGACCTCGGCTGCGACTTCCTCTGCTTTGCAGGGCACAAGATGTTCGGGCCGACCGGGACCGGGGTCCTCTGGATGCGGGATCTCCTCCTCGAGCCCCCGACCCTCGGCGGCGGCATGGTCACGAGCGTGACCGTGGAAGGTTACGATCCGGCGGAGGGCTACCAGCGCTATGAGGCCGGGACGCCGAACGTCGGGGGCGGGATCGCGCTCGGCGTCGCCGTGGATTATCTTGCGGCGATCGGCATGGAGAAGATCCACCGGCACGAGGAGCGCCTGACCGCCCGGCTGATCGAGGGGCTCTCCGCGATAGACGGGGTCACGGTCTACGCCGGGAAAGACCCGCATACCCGGATCGGGGTTGTCTCGTTCACCATCGACGGCATCCACCCGCAGGAGGTCGCGCAGATGCTCGACGAGGAGGCGGATATCATGGTGCGGTCGGGGCACCACTGCTGCCAGCCGCTGATGGAGCACCTCGGCCTCCCGGAGGGGACGGTCCGGGCGAGCATGGCGGCCTACACGACCGAGCAGGAGATCGACCTCCTGATCGCGGCCGTCGACGAGATCAGCCGGGGACGGTAGGGCTGGCCCTCTCAATTTCTTGAACCCACAATTTTTCAGTAATTGCAACTAGCCGTGTTCTAATTGGAACGGTGGCTGTATAATCCACAAGTCGAGGTAAATACTCCTGAACACTGCCGATTTTAGGCATACGCAGTGACCGAAGCGAGAGAAGATTTATCGCCAATTAAGGGTGGGCGATGGGCGGAACGCGCGGAGTTCAAGCACCATTGGGTGAGAGAAGCGGCACCGTCCATTACAGAATGAAGTTTCTACCAGTCGAATGATCGGTAAAACCCCGGTGCACTGGACCGTGGGGATATCGCAATAGGGGGTGGGG
>NZ_LFRO01000001.1:0-23964 GCF_001512385.1 Methanoculleus sp. DTU007
AAGGTAAGCATATGTGTAATACCAAACCCTCCGGGAGATCAGGAGAAGCGCATGACCGGTTCGCCGAGGCAGCCGCATTCCACGGCCACATCTGCCCCGGCCTTGCAACGGGCTACCGGGCGGCGGAGGTCGCCCTTGAGCGCCTCCGGTCCGGCCGCTCAGAGGACGAAGAGCTCGTCGTCATCACCGAGACCGATGCCTGCGGCGTCGACGCCATCCAGGTGATCACCGGCTGCACCGTCGGCAAAGGAAACCTCTTCTTCAAAGACCACGGCAAACATGCCTTCACGTTCATCAACCGAAAGACCGGCGAGGCCGTTCGGGTGGCGGCAAACCCCTCGTTCGATATCGACGCGCTCGATCCCGATCTCGCACCGCTCAGGGCCCGGGTGATGCAGGGCCAGGCAACCGAGGCGGAGCGCGCCGAGTTCCACGAACGAATCCGCCGGGTCGTCGACGCAATCCTTGAGACACCTGCAGAGACCCTCTTTACGATCCGAAACGTCGATGTCGAGATCCCCGAGCGGGCACGGATATTTCGGTCGATCCCGTGCGCAAAGTGCGGCGAGATGACTGCTGAGTCCCGAATCCGGGTCGAGGACGGAGAGCTCGTCTGCTACGCCTGCTCGCGGGAGTACACCCGCCGCTGGTGAGGCGAAAACCTCTCACCGCACAATTTTTGCGAAAGGGATCTTGGGGATATCCTCAAGCCCCCGCGGCCTTGAGCTGCGGATGAGCGCGTTCACGAGCCCTTTCCGGACACCGATCGTGGGCTTCCTCATCGGCGATGATCGGGCAAAAAAGAGGGTTAAAAAGTGATCCGGATTTATTCGTCGATGGTGTGGATGACCAGCCCTGAGAGGAGTTTCGGCTCGAACCAGGTGGACTTCGGGGGCATGACCCCGTCCGCATCGGCGATTGCAAGCACCGTCTCGACGCGGACCGGCTGCATCGCTATCGCGAGGGCGTACTCGCCGGAATCCACGAGCCGCTCGAGGGAGGAGAGGGGTTTCGCCCCGCCCATGTAGTGGAGACGGGGGTCTCCCCGGGGGTCGGCGATCCCGAGCATCCCCTCAAGGATCTCCTTCTGCAGCACCGAGACGTCAAGCGACCCGATCAGGTCGTCCGGGTCGGCGACGGGCTTTGAGACCTCATACCAGGTTCCTTTGATGTAGAAGTGCATCACATGCATCGGTGCATCATTGGCGGCGAGCGGCGGGATCTGGTAACCGGAGGCGTCGACCTTCCCGTAGGGCCGGACGTCCCAGCCTGCATTCAAGAGTGCGTCGACAAGACCGGGGAAGGTGTAGTTGCCGAGATCGGTGACGAGCCGGCTGTAGCCGTGGATGCGGACCCGGTCGTGGGCGAAGAGGACCACCATGAACTTCCCGGCCTCTTCGGTGAACCGGCCGGAGTCCCGGCGGCGTTCGGCCACGTTGACCGCCGACTTGGCCCGGTGGTGGCCGTCTGCAATATAGAGCGCGGGGACGGCCGAAAAGAGGTCTTCAAGGCGGGAGAGCGTCTCATCGTCGGTGACCCGGTAGATCTCGTGGAGTACACCTGATGCGGTCGTGGTGCTCCCGTCGGGCTCTGCAGCCTCCGTGATGGAATGGACGCAAGACGCGATCTCCCCCGGGTCGCGGTAGAGCAGGAAGACGAGCCCGGTGTTCGCACCGACGACATCGATATGCCGGGTCCGATCCTCTTCCTTATCGTACCGGGTGAGTTCGTGCCGCCGGATCGTCCGGTTCTCGTAGTCCTCCGTTGCCACGCAGCAGACCAGCCCGACGAACTCCTCGCCGTCCTGGACGGCCCGGTAGACGTACATCCCGGGCTCTGCGTCCCGCTGGAACTTGCCGTCTGAAAGCATCTCATCAAAGATCTCCCGGGCCCGCTGGTAGACCCGGTCGTCGTTCGGGGGGAGGTCGGGGAGCTCGGCATCGGGCCGGCTGACCCGGAGGAAACTGAGGGGGTTCTTCTCGATACACTCCCGCGCCTCGGCCGCCGTCACCACGTCGTAGGGGACGGAGGGGATATCCTGGGAGTATTGCCGCTCAGGGCGGACAGCTGCGAAACGATATATCTGGACCATGAATACCGCCACTCGTATGTGCCTACTATTTTGGTGCCTGACACTATATTAGGTAGGGCGCTCCACATGAGAACGCCCGTTGTTCACTATGATGTCGCTGCAGGTCAATATTCGGCGAGCACAACCCACTGATATTCCAGAGATCTGCGCACTCGAGAGGGTATCGTTCGTCGATCCCTGGGATGAGAGGACGTTCCGGGAGGCGCTTGCAGCCTACCCCGAGACGTTCTTTGTGGCGAGGAATAATGGAGACCTCGCTGGGTTTGTCTCCGGGGGTATCGAGGATACCGGAGAAGAGGTTTACGGACATGTTATGAACCTCGCGGTCGCCCCGGAATACCGCCGCAAGGGGATCGGGTGGCAACTCATCCGCCGCCTGGAGCGGGAGTACGTCATCCTCGGTGCGAGCGGGGTGCAGCTCGAGGTCAGGATCTCCAATACCGGGGCGCAGGAGTTCTACCGTCGCCTCGGCTACCGGGAGGTCTTCCAGATCGCCGCCTACTATGCAAACGATGAGGATGCCCTGGTGATGATGAAGTGGTTCAGGTTCTAGGGCTCGGCGGTTCGTAGAACCGGAGCATGGGAGCCGGAACGGCGTGAAGGTGAGTGATCAGAGGGCAGGAGCGGGAGTTCTCGCTCCAGGCTCTCTCTACTCCCGGATCTGGCTATTTGGTCTTGCGGCCCTCTTATAGAGGCTGCGTTTTCGTCCCCTTAAATGGTATCGTGGGCCCGGTCCCGTCACCCCCGCCCGTGCTCCTGGTGGGCCCGTGCGAGGTGTTGGGCCGCGAGGGCGCCGAGGAGGGAGAGTTCTCCGGCGAGGACCCCGGCGGCGACGATCTCGGCAAACGCCTTTGCGTTGGTCCCCGGCGGATCCCCGCCCCCGGCGACCCCGAGCATCGCGAGGCACTCCTGCTGGGTATCGACCCCGGTGCCGCCGCCGACCGTCCCGACGGGGAGGGAGGGGAGGGTGACCGAGACGTAGACCCCGCCGTCCACCCGGTCGACGGTGGTGATCGCGGTGCTCCCCTCGACGACGTGGGCGGGGTCCTGCCCGCAGGCGATGAACGTGGCGGCGACGACGTTCGCCGCATGGGCGTTGAACCCGAACGAGCCCGCCCGGGCCGAGCCGACGAGGTTCTTCCTGTAGTTCGCCTCAATGAGCGTCTCCGTATCGGTCTTTAAGAGGTCGGCGACCATCGCGTCGGTGAGCCGCACCCCCGCGACCACGGTCTTGCCCCGGCCGCGGATCAGGTTGATCGCGGCCGGTTTTTTGTCGGTGCACATATTCCCGGACGTGGCGATGAGCCGTGCGCCCGTCTCCCGCTCGATCAGTTCGCCGACCTTCTGGCCTGCGATCGTTGCCATGTTCATCCCCATGGCGTCCTTGGTGTCGAACTCGAGCCGGACGAAGACGCTTGTCCCGGCAACGTAAGTGACGACCTCGGAGAGTTTCCCGTGCTTTGTGGTGCTCTCCGCAGCCTCGCGGATCTCTTCGGTGTGGCTCTCCACCCAGGCCATCACCTCGCGGGCGTGGACGACGTCGCGGGCGGCAAAGACCGGCGCCCGGGTCATCCCGTCTCGCACGATCCGCACGTCCGCACCCCCGGCCCGGGTGATGAGCGAGCAGCCGCGGTTCACCGAGGCGACGAGCGCCCCCTCAGTCGTCGCGAGGGGGAGGTAGTAGGACCCGTCGGCGTACTCCCCCTTCACCCGGAGCGGCCCCGCGACCCCGAGCGGCACCTGGACCGTCCCGATCATGTTCTCGATGTTGCGCTTCACGACCCGGTCGATCCCGATGGAGAACGACCCGACCTTGGCGAGGGAGGTGCCGGTCTCGGCCTCGATGAACGCCCGCCGCACCCGGACCGCCTCCTCCGGCGGGAGCTCTTTTTCGAGTGCATAGAGTTTGAGGGAGCCCTCTCTCAGTCTCCCGATGTAATCATCCATGAATAGTATGAGATTCCATATCTATAGATGGCTGGTGGTCAGCGTGCGAGGGAGACAGTGGTGCCTTGCGGTACCGAAACGAGAGGCTGAAGCGACACGGCGCCGCCTGCTTGAGGAGGGGATCCTCGACCGGCGCTACAAGCCGCGCCCGGAGGGAGACGCCATCCTGCTCCCGGTGGCGGAGGAGATCCCCGGGGCCGTCCTCTGCGAGGTCGAGGCCGTGCCGGAACGCCTCGACCTCCCGCGTCACGAGCTCGTCGGCGGGATCGCTATTTTGCAGGAGAACGATCCCGAGGGCGCCGAGCGGCTGCTCTCCTCCCGGCCCTCGGTCACGACGGTCCTCTTCCCCGAGACGCCCGTCGAGGGGGAGTACCGCACCCGCCGGTTCTCGGTTCTCGCCGGGACCCCGACCACCCGGACCCGGGTGACGGAGTATGGGCTCCGTTTTGACGTGGACCTCGCCCACGCCTACTTCTCGGCCCGGCTCTCGACCGAGCGGCAGCGGGTCCTCGGGATGATGGAGGAAGGGGAGTGGGTGCTCGATATGTTCGCCGGCGTCGGGCCGTTTGCGATCACCCTCGCCCAGAAGGCCGCCCTCGTCGTCGCCGCGGACCTCAACCCCGCCGCCGTCCACCTCATGGTCGAAAATATCGCGCTCAACCGCGCAAAGAACGTCATCCCGATGCTCGCCGATGCCGCCCACCTCCCCCGACTTGGATTCAAACCCTTCGACCGGATCATCATGAACCTCCCCTTCGCCGCGGCGGAGTTCCTCCCGGCGGCCGTCGCCCTCTGCCGGGACGGCGGGACGATCCACCTCTACGCGCTCGAGGAGCGCGAGGGCGAGTTCCTCCCCCGGATCCGGGAGGTCACCGGCGGCGAGGTCGTCGAGCGGCAGGTTCGGACCTACTCCCCGGGGAAGTGGCACGCGGTGTATGATGTTGTGGTGGAGAAGTAAGAGGGCTGGGTGGGGGGTTTGGCCTACAATAGGGACCGGGGGACTGGTTACGTCCACAGGTTCCGTGGGGATTGTGCACCATTGGAGCGCTCGAACGTCAATTGCTCCAATCTTTGAATGCTGTGCTCGAGTTTCTGCTCTTCTTGGTCTGCTTTCCTTGTGACTACACTTGGCATGGATTCCCACTGGGCATCGCATTGCAGGGGGGAGGGGACAGGGGCCCCACCCCCCAAGTGCGATACCCCCACGGTCCAGTGTACCGGATTTTTCCATCATGAGGATTGTTTTCCGTCTGCAATTTGGTGGGTCCGGGTCGGTCCGGGGAGTAGTATGTTTGAAGAACAGCCCTCTGGAGCCCTTCTTTCCCGATACCTCCCCACAGATCTTCACATCACGAAAAATAGGGGGTATAGAGCGTGATCGGACCTCCGGCGCTCGGCGCCGGAGACCCAGTCAACTCACACGGGGGTTGTGTTTGGAGTTACAATGGGGGGTTAGGGTTTGGAGTTACAAAGGGGGTTTTTGTTTGGAGTTACTCCACCGGCACGAACTTCGTGCCGTAGTGGATGACGCCGCTCTCGCCGTCGGCCGTCACCCGGCGGAAGACGCTTTTTACGCGCATCCCGATCTTTACTTCCTCGGGGTTGCAGGCGATCTGGGTCGTGAGCCGCGGGCCCTCGTCGAGCTCGACGATCGCGAGGACGTAGGGGGTCGTGTGCTCGAACTGGTCGCTTGCCGACCGGATCACCGTGTAGGTGACGACCGTTCCTTCGCCCTTGAACTTGTGGTCGACGATCTTGCCGCTCCGCCGGCAGTCGGGGCAGAGTGACCGCGGCGGGAAGAAATACCGCCCGCAGGTCGTACACTGCGTCCCGACCAGGTTATACCGCTGCGGAATCTTTCTCCAGAACCGTGATACCGACATTCTTACGCCCCCAGGATGTGCACGACGACCGTCGCGCCGGTGCCGCCGACGTTGTGAGCCATGCCGATCTCCGCATCCACCTGCCGTGCGCCGGCCTCACCGCGCAGCTGCGTGACGACCTCGCAGATCTGCTTGATCCCCGTCGCACCGACCGGGTGGCCGCAGGCCTTCAGGCCGCCGCTCGTGTTTACCGGAATCTCCCCGCCGAGGGCCGTTGCCCCTTCCTCGGTGAGCCTCCCCGCCTCGCCCTTCTTGCAGAAGCCGAGGTCCTCGATCGCGCAGATCTCGGCGATCGTGAAGCAGTCGTGGACCTCGAGCATATCGATATCCTTCGGGGTGAGCTTTGCCTGGGCAAACGCCCGCTTGCCTGCCGCCACGGTGGCGTCCAGGGTCGAGATGTCCCGCCGGTCGTGGAGCGCGATGGTGTCGCTCGCCTGGGCGCTCGCAAGCACCTTGACCGGCGAATCGGTGAACTCGTGGGCACGCTCAAGCGGCACCACGACGACCGCCGCCGCACCGTCGGTGATCGGCGAGCAGTCGAAGAGCCTCAAGGGGTCGGCCACGAGCGAGGAGGAGAGGACCGTGTCGACCGTGATCCGGTTCTTGAACTGGGCGATCGGGTTCCTTGCGCCGTTCTCGTGGTTCTTCACCGCAACCATGGCAAGCTGCTCGCGAGTGAGGGGATAGCGGTGCATGTAGTCGTTTGCGATCATTGCATACAGGCCGGGGAAGGTCGCTCCCACGAACCCCTCCCACTCGCGGTCCGCGGCGCTCGCGAGCATATCCACGCTCGCCCCGGTCCCGACATCGGTCATCTTCTCGACGCCTGCCGCGACCACGACATCCTCCATACCGCTTGCGACCGCGATCACCGCCTGCCGGAAGGCAAGCCCGCCGGAGGCGCAGGCCGCCTCAACCCTGGTCGAGGGGATGTTCTTCGTTGCGAGGCCCGCATAGTCCGCGATCAGGGCCCCGATGTGCTCCTGCTCCACGAACCGCCCGGCGCTCATATTCCCTACATAGAGTGCGTCGATCTCTTCGCCGGAGATCCCGGCGTCCTCAAGTGCCAGCGTCCCGGCCTTCACAAAGAGGTCGCGGAACGAGGTGCTCCAGTGCTCCCCGAACTCCGTGCACCCAATGCCGATTACTGCTACGTCTCTCATCTCTGCATCACGATCTTTCCTTTGTGTTTGGCATACAGTGCATAGTCCAGGTAGGTCGGGTTGGCGAGCAGCTGCTCGACGGTCGGCGCCGCCGCGCGGTTGAACGCCTCCGACTCGATCACGTCGGTGACGGTGATATCGAATGCGTCGCTCCCGGCCCCGGACCCGAACGAGGTCACGAAGATCCGGTCACCCGGTTTTGCCACATCCAGCGTCGCCGCAAGCCCGATCATCGATGCCCCCGAGTAGGTGTTCCCGAGCCTCGGGACAACGAGGCCCGGCTTGATCTGCTCGTCCGTGAACCCGAGCAGCTTTGCCACCCGCTGCGGGAACTTGGCGTTCGGCTGGTGGAAGACGGCGTAGTCGTAGTCCTTCGGGCTTGTCCCCGCCCGCTCGAACATCAGCCGGGCGGCGCCCTGGACGTGCTTGAAGTAGCCGGGATCACCCGTGAACCGTCCGCCGTGGCGGGGGTAGCTCTGCCCCTCCCGGCGCCAGAAGTCGGGCGTGTCGGTGGTGAACGAGCAGGTCTGGTTGATCTCGGCGATGGTCTCCCCCTCGCCGATGACGAACGCAGCCCCGCCGGCCGCCGCCGTGTACTCGAGCGCGTCCCCGGGAGCACCCTGGGCCACGTCCGCACCTATCGCGATCCCGAACGGGATCATGCCGCTCTTCACAAGCCCCATACAGGTCTGGATACCGGCGGTTCCTGCCTTGCACGCGAACTCGTAGTCGGCGGCGGTCATGTTCGGGGTCGCCCCGATCGCCTCGCCGACTGTACAGGCCGTCGGCTTGACCGCGTAGGGGTGAGACTCGCTGCCCACGTAGATGGCGCCGACTGCCTCCGTGTCGATGGTTCTCCTCCGGAGCGCGGCACGGGCCGCCTCGACGGCGATGGTCGCGGTATCTTCATCGAGATCGGGGACGGACTTCTCAAAGACGCCAAGACCCCGCATGATATCGTCTGCGTTGGCGCCCCAGATCCGCGCGATCTCCTGGACTTTAATCCGGTAGCGCGGGATGTAGACGCCGTATGAGTAAATGCCTACCATAACTTTCCTCGTAGTGAACTGATGATCGTCTCAACATCCATCGTGGTACAGAGCACCGTGATCCGGTCCCGCTCCGCAAGACCGGGTATCAGCGGGTGCACCTCTTCCGGGGTGATGCCCTGCAGCACCACGCAACGGGGCTTGAAGGGGGTGACCCGGATCGCCACCATGGGAGACTTCCCGGTCGAGACCTCGGTGAAGATGAGAGCACGCTCCGTGCTCCAGCCGTAGATGCGGTTGAACTCGCTTGAAGAGAGTTGAAGGATCGCATTGAGGCTGTTTATCACCGTATACCCGTAGATGGTCTGGTCCATCGGGCCGCAGAGTGTGACGGCGCCGATAACTTCGGCAAACTCCGGGAGGCCTATCGGAGAGGCGTACTCGTGGATGTCGTAGATGACATCTTCGTCGAAATCGGTGTACAGGATTTTTGCAAATTTGTTGATGTATCGGCCACCGTTGTCCTCGTCGATCGAGAGGATCGCATCGACAATCTTGCCGACGATGGCTGTTCCCGGACTCTTTCGCCGTCCGCTCTCGTAGTCACTGATAACTGAGGGCGAGACCTCGAGACGCTCGGCGAGCACCCCCGGAGGGATGTTGAAACTCTGCCGCCACTTCTTCAAGGCCTGACCCGGTGAGTCCGAAAGTGTGATCTCCCCTGCCATTTTCTCGGCAAGTTGATGCCGCACTCCGGATTTCATGCAGGTACTGTTATCACTCCGGCTTAAAAAATTAGCGTATTGGATTTCGACATTTCACGAAAATCGTCGGACAGCGATCGCTGCATAATCCATATATAGTATGCATCTCAATTCTGATATGATGGTTGAAGCGGAAGACCTGCAGTCCCTAAAGACGATCGCCCTCCTCGGGGGGTGCCGGGGCCCGATCTGGCTCTCGTCGCAGTCGCTTGGAAATGAACTGGGCATCAGCCCCCAGACCGCCTCGCGGCGGCTGATCGCGCTTGAGCGGCAGCAGTTTGTCATCCGGTCCATGAAGCCAGACGGCCAGTACGTCGCCATCACCCGTGAGGGCGAGCAGGTGCTGAGGCGTGAGTATGCTGATTACGTGAGGATCTTCAATCCCGAGCAGAGACAGTACGTCCTCGCCGGGACGGTGATCAGCGGCCTTGGCGAAGGCCGCTACTACATGAGTCTCCCTCACTACAAGGAGCACTTCGGCAAGTATCTGGGGTTCGAACCCTTCCCCGGGACCCTGAATATCAAACTCGATGCGACGAGCACCGAAGTCCGCAAGCACCTTGACCATGTCGGGTGGATCGTGGTCCCCGGGTTTACGGCCGATGAACGGACCTTCGGCGGTGCCCGGCTCCTCCCCTGCCGGATCCGCGGTCACAAATGCGCGATCGTCGAACCCTCCCGCACTCACTACCCAAGTGACATCATCGAGGTGATTGCCGCGTGCCAGCTCCGCAAAGCCCTGAACCTGAACGATAACGATACGATCGAGGTGGAGATAACCCATGATTGATGCAGCCATACAGGCCCTCGCAAGGGGCGAGTTCATCCTGCTCTACGACTTTGACAACCGCGAACGCGAGACCGACTTCGCGATCCGGTCCGATGCGGTCACACCTGCCCATATCCGGCAGATGCGCAAAGACGGCGGCGGGTTGATCTGCACCGCGATCCACCCTGAGGCCGCAAAGCGGCTCGGCCTGCCGTTCGCCTACGACGTCCTGCGGTCCTGCAGCCTCGTCGAGAAGGACGGCGAGGTCCCCTATGATCCCAAGAACCACTCGTCGTTCTCGCTCTGGGTGAACCACCGGGATACCTACACCGGGATCACCGATCGGGACCGCGCCCTGACGGTCACGGCCATCGCAGAGGAGGTGAGGAAGTCGCTCAACGGCGGCGGGCACAACTTTGCCGCACACTTCCGGACGCCTGGGCATATGGCGCTTCTCCGGGCCGCCGATCGGCTGCTTGATGAGCGGCACGGCCAGACCGAACTCTCGATCGCGCTTGCGTGCATGGCGGGGATCACCCCGGCGGTCACGATCTGCGAGATGCTGGACGACGAGACGGGGTTTGCCCTCTCCAAGGAGGGTGCAAAGGCCTACGCCGAGAAGCATGGGCTCGTCTTCGTCGAGGGCCAGGAGGTCCTCGACCGGTGGGAGTCGTGGAAGTCGGGGAAATGAACACTTCTTTCGATCTCCGATACCCGCATACATAATCTGTCGCGCCGACCATTTTTACACATCGGCGGCAGGTAGCAAAAATCCACACAAACTCTTTTGCTCTGCCGGGAAATAGCATTCCTTGCACTTTTTCAAAAACAATATATACGATTATACGGCACCATAAACGGATGAAAAAAGATGCCGTGGCATACTTGAATACGAAAAAAAAGGGAGATCTGGCAGCGCAGACGGCGGAGGTTGAGAGTTATTGTAAATACCGCTTTCGGATCGTCCGTCTCTTCCACGATCACCGGGCAAATGCAACGCCCCCTGAGAAACGGAAGGGATTTACGGAGATGCTGGAGTTCTGCGCCGCCAATAACTGCTCCCATATTATCATCTACGATCTTGCAAGCCTTGCCCGGGACATGGACACGGGGCTGGCAACCCTCAGGGCGTTGAACGACCAGTACACCGTCTACTGCGTGAATAACGACTTTATTGGGTTCCGGGACGAGCCAGAACTCCGCCGGGAGGCCATCGGCAACTTCATCGAGTATATGGACCAGTACCGGGAGAACGCTAAAAAAGCCGCTCCTCCTGCCTCGAAGAAGACGAAGGCTGCCGGTAAGCGGCCGATAGGGAGGCCGAGAGCCCTCAATGATGGTCAGGTCGAGGCGCTCCTCGCGCTGCGGCAGGCCGGGACGAGCATCAGCCAGATCTGCCGGATGTTCGATGTCAGCAGGAGCACGGTCAGCAAGATCCTCGCCGACTTCCCTGAACTGAAAGGGGAGTGGAAAGGGGGACAGCGGAAGTCGGAAGAGTAACTCCCTTCTTTTTTGTTAGGTCGTATTGTACTCCGGGAGCGGCGGCCCTCCCCGGGCATACCCCGTCGAGTCGAGGACCGCGAGCCAGTCGAACTCGACGAGACTCTGCGGGGTGAGCGGGAAGTAGCCTGGATTCTTCTTGCTGCCCGAACGGGTGGGGAGAGTCGCGACTGCCCCGGCGGGCAGTCCCTCGCCCCGGTGTGTCGGGATGAACCGTCCCGGCCCCGGGGCGGCGGTGAGAAGGTCCTCAAGTGTGCCGGGCTCGGGCCGGCCGATGCCGTTTGCGTCCGAGACCCCCACACCCGACCCGATGAGGGCGTAGCGCGGCCCGAGGATCGCATCGAGGTGCGCTCCCGCCGGGGACCACCTCCAGAGGTTGGCGCCCCATCGCCACTCCGCCTTCCCTCGCCGGAGGTGCTCGTTATGCGCGAAGGCGAGCACCTTTCCTTCCCGGCCGCGTTCGCGGGAGAGGATGTAGGCGAGGTTCTCCGCCATCATCGCGTCGCGCATCCCTAGAAGCCTTGAGACCCGGTCGTCCGACGTATCGGCGAGCCCGGCGTGGTAGGAAAGCAGCCACCGTGCGGACGCCGCATAGTGCATCACCTCCCGGAAGCGGTCGCTTCCGGCGAGCGCCACGAGATCGGGGCGGCGTCTCTGGAGGTCCGCGATGAGGTCTTCGGTTGCGACCCGGAGCTCCTTCGCCGCCAAAGATCGGCCGATCGACTTTGTCGGGTCAAAGACCGTCGCGGGGTCTTCCCAGTCGGCATCCCGGCCGATGAGAGGCTCGATCCGATCGCGGAATGCTCTGCCTGCGGCGCTATCGACCGAGGTCAGGTAATCGAGGACGAACTCCAGGAGCTGGCGCGGGCTATCGCTGCCGCCGAACTCGGTCGGCGTATCAAAGCCGTAGAACCGGAGTTTCGTACGGTGGGCTGGATCGGCGTTGTAGGCCCGCATCCACTCGACGAGGTCCCGGTTCGCGTCGAGCCGGCCGAAGCCGTGGCTGAACCCCTCTTCCATTACATCCTCATAGGATGCCGGGCCGCGGCCGGCCACGTAGTCGTCCACCAGCCGCCCCCGGGGGAAGCTGCTCTCGACGGCGATGGCGGTATACCCGTGCGCCTCCACGAGCCGCATAAAGAGCCGGTTGCGGAGGACGAGGAGGTCCACGGAGCCGCCGAGCGCGGCCATCATCCTATCGACGGCGGCATTGAAGGAGTCTGACGGATCAAGGGAGAACGGGGCCGCTTCGCGGGCGATCCAGTCGGTGAGGGTTGCGTGGGTCGGGTACGGCATGGGGGTGCTCCTCCGGTGGGGTTTCGTGTTGCTATGAGCGTGGGTGGTGGGGGTATTTTTAGGTTGGTGGGTGGGGATGGTGCTTTGGGCCGGGGCCGTGTCGTTGGTGATCGGCACCTTTCGTTCTTGGGTTCTCCTCCCGGGAGAGGTGTTCAGGGGCGACCTTCTGTTCACAATAACGCTGTTAACACTGTAAACCGAGATGAGACCCATGCACGGATTCCCACTGGGCATCGCGTCTGGGGGGGAGGGGGCAAGCCCCCTCGCACCTACCGGTGCTCGAGCTCCGGTCCTGCGGAACGTCGCAACTCGCACCTACCGGTGCTCGAACTCAGGGCGTTCCGCCCTTCGTTCCTCGAAACTCTTCGAGTTTCTCAAGCTCCTGACCTCCGGTCAGTCGCACTCCCCGTCAGCCCCACCCCCCTAACTCGATATCCCCATGGAATCCGTGCCAGGTGTATCCACAGGGTACCAGCACGTTTCAAGATGTTCTGAAAGGACGGACCGTTTGAGGCGCGAGTGAAAGCGAACGCGAGCACTACCCTACGCGAGATGCGGAAAACTTCACAGAACGCGGACCTAGGCTCCCGTATTCCTCCTTTGCCTTCCGGGAGTCCTCGGTCGTTCCGAAGGAGGCGTCGAGCCGGAGTCTCGCGGTCCACGACCGCGATCGACTCCACGCGGACTGAAACCAGGCAGGCCCCGTCCGGGGACACAGTACGGGAACCTGATCTTTAGCGAGGACGGGCAGGGCACTGTAGACTTCCTCTGTTACGAAAACCTGCCTTTCTTCGCGTACGAGCGGGTGCCGTGGTATGCGACCAGGCCGTTCACCGACGGGGTGATGAATGTTGGCCTTGCGATTCTCCTGACGGCTCTCGTCTGGCCGCTCATGGCCGTATTCCGGGGAGTCTACGGTGTTGCCCGGGATGAACGCGATACTGGCCTCCCCGTGTATGCCCGCCTGGTTGCCGGAGCGGCCGCCCTGCTCTTCGTCGTCTTCGTGCTCGTCCTCCTCCCCGGGGTGATGGCCGATGCGGCGCTTATCGATTCGTACATGCATGACCGGACGGTTCCTCTGGCCCTGAGTGCAGTCATGACCTTCCCGGTCATTGCTGTGATCTTATCGGCTGTGGCCGCCGCCCTTGCCGTCCCGGTCTGGAGACGGCGCTACTGGTCCGTATGGCACCGGGTGCACTACAGCCTTGTCGTCATCGGGCTTATCATGCTGACGTGGTGGGTCAACTTCTGGAACCTCTTCGTCTTCAGGCTGTAAGCGAAGAGAGTCCATCTTTTTTGGATACCGGGAACAGATGCGGGCGGTCCCGCAAAAAAAAGGATTGTTCGGAGGTAGAGCGTGCCTCTACAGTTGAACCTGTGTGAGGGCGTCGTAGACGATCTTTCTATAGTGATCCGGCTGGGTCCCGTATTCTTCCTGGGCTTTCCGGGAGTCCTCGGTCGTTCCGAAGGCATCAAGCCGGTCCAGGGTCTCGCGGGCGGTATCCAGGACCCAGAGGTCGCGGGTCTCGCGGTCCACGACCGCGATCGACTCCACACGGACCGAGACCAGGCAGGCCCCGTCCGGGGTCGTGTAGAGGTTCGGTTTTCCGACGACGGCAACGAACGCGGGCGGCTCGATCCGGGCGAGCTGCTGCATCGCCTCGGGCTGGTAGGACCCGGCCATGATGAAGAAGGTGCCTGTCGGGTCGACCACCCGCCCGCGGTAGTAGATGTTCTGGTCTCCCTGCCGCTGCTTCTCCGTGAGGGTTCCGACGATGAAGATCCGGTTGCTCCGGATGCCGGTCGGGAGGATGACGTAGGTTGGGCTCTTCTCGTCGTCCCCGTCCTTGAACTGGTAGCGGGTCTCGCGGAGCTCGGATGCAAAGACCCTGCGGGCCGGTTCGCGCTCGAATGCGCTCTGGGGCTTCATGCTGCCTCACCCCCGGCGCGGTTCAAAAGTGCAGCCAGTTCCGCGGGCTCGAACCGCATCGGGGTGCAGGAGTTCACAAGCAGCCTGCCGCCGAACTCGTTCCCCGTGCAGGTGTAATAGCGTCCAAGAACCGCATTTCTGATCCGGTAAAAGATCTCGTCCATGCCGAGCGGGTTCGTCTCGGCGATCCTGATGGCTTCTTCAAGGGTGATCCCCGTGAGGGCCTCGACGATCTCGCGCTGCATCAGGACGTTTCGAGCGCGGATACCGTCGTCCAGGACTCCCTTCAGGCGGAGGTCGTAGCGGAATTCGGGCTGGATCTCGTGGACCGGACAGTAGTTCTGCCGGGAGAGGGTCCGGTTGCACCCCTCGACCGGGCAGCGCTTGATTAAGCCCGAGCCGGGAGCGATATGGACGAGGGCCCCCAGGATCTCGGTCTCGTTTCGTCCGACCTCGATATCGCCTTCGTCGGTGATGTACATCGCGGTGTTTAAGGTGAGGGAGAGCCTGCCGTTGTACTCGTCGACGGTGGCGTAGAAGATGTTGTAGACGGCATCGAGATCAAGTTTCTCTTTGCCTTCTTCCTTCCAGACGACGAACTTGATGGTCCCGGTCTCATCGCCAAGAAGCCCCGTCTGGAGCATCCGGTCGTGGGTGACTTCCCAGTCCTGGACGACCTTGGCCCGCACGCTCCCGACGCCGGGCTTCAGCTCGGCGATGGGTGTGATTGAGGGGAGGAGCGGAGCATCCTTCTCCATCCGGGTGATCGTGGTGCCCGAGTGGATCTTCAGGTTCGGGGCACCTTTGTACTCATCGACGACCGCGGATTCGATCCGGTACCAGTGACCGTACTCCATCGCGGGTGCGTTCGCTCGAGACCAGGTGATGAAACGAATGGCGCCGCTCGAGTCGGCAATGATCCCCGTCTGGGCGATCGAGGGGGATAGCGGCGGGGTCAGGGCAACGATCTTCCCCTCGAGTGTCACCCACTCACCGGGGACGATCTCGTTTATCGGGCGGAGCTCTGAAGAGTTGCTCCCGATACCGGTGACGTTGTGTTCACGGGCGAGATCGGCCGTCACCGTCCGTTCGGCCTCGGCGATGTTGACGCCGAACTCCTCGACGAGGCGGCGGAGGCGTGACTCGATCTTTTGTCGATCGGGGTGTGCGCCTTTTGCTTCAAGTTTCTGGGAGATTCTCTCTGTAACTTCGGAAAGATTCATTCCTTACATCTCCAGTCTGTACTTTCGCCTCCCGGGTGTATTAAGTATCGGTGCGTGGTGTGAAAATGAACGTCACCCCGGTACCATCGCCCTGGAGGTGCCCGCGAGCGGGCGAAAGCGCAAGGTGTGGCGGTCAATCTGAAATACTGCATCATGCGTGCAGCCGGTCTACGGGAAACCCGGGTTGTTATCGAACGATTGGGTTATCCGGGGCACAGGTGGATTGCTATTCCCGGCCAGGGTCTTTAAGCGTGTCACTCAACAGCACGCGGGCGAATTGATGGATCTTTTCGCCCGCTCTTTAACGTATAAATAGGGGCAGGGACAACATCAGCTGCATGGCATTGAATGCGGACAGTACAATCGCGGACCTCCTTCGGGAGAAGCCCGATGCAGCACAGGTTCTCTTCCGGTTCGGAATGGGTTGCCTTGGCTGTGCCATCGCAAACAACGAGACGATCCGGGAGGCTGCCCAGGCGCACGGTGTCCCTCTCGAAGAGATGCTCTCCGCTCTCGGCATCGCCGAGTCGTAAAATTATATTTTTTCCCGGAGGCGCTTGAGTTCAGCGAGAGTGGCCTCGGGATTTCTTCTCACATAGTCTGCGATCTCGGGCTGGTGCAGGAGCGTGCATCGTGTGCACGCCCAGACGTTACCGCCGCTCAAACTCTCGACCCATTCCCCGAGTTCTTCGTCCCTGCAGGGGTAGCACGGACAGTAGCAGTAGTCGCACCGCTGGCCCGCAAAATGACAGGGATAGTAGGGACAGTCCTCTTTTTTCCACTCCACCCAGTGCTCCCCGCCGTAGCGGCTGTAGATGAAGAACGACGGCCCGCTCCGCCGGACCTTCCCCTGCTGCCGCGCGAGAGCCTCGGGAAGACCGTAGAGGACGGCCGCATGGACCCGCCGGCCGACCTCGGTCAGGGTCCCGGCATAGGTATGGGTGATTGCGGCATCGCGCTCGCAGGCGACGACGACCGCATCCGTCGTGGTCCCCGGGAAGTCATGGCCCAGGTTGTGGAGCGCCTGGGCCTTCGCCCCGGTCGCGGTGATGATCGATTCAAGGAGCGTCGCATCCCGCATCCCCTCCTGACTGTAGACGATGATATTGATGGTGTGGGGGGTTTTCGGGTCATCGTTCAGCGTCGGGTTCGTTATCCCGGCGGTGATGAAGACCGTGATGAAGTCGTACTGGAGCACACAGAGGTGGCGCATATCGACGGCGGTCAGGAGACCGAAGAAGTCATTAAAGATACCGTGCCGGGCGGCGAGGAGTTCGAGGTGACGCGACGGATCACCCTCGAAGTTGTGCGGCACAGTGTGGTTTACGATCGTCGTGACGTCGGCCAGCCCCCCGTTGACCCCGGTGCTCGCTGCCCGGAACCGGCCGCGGATAAAAAGAGTATTGTTCTCGAGAAAGTATCTCATGCGACGGTGTAGCGGACGCGGTCTTTTAATTCCTGCTGTTTGCCCGCGTTCCAGCCCGCAACGTCCTGGAGATATCCGGTGACTCTGCTGATCTGGACGACGTCGTGGCTCCCGCACTCCGGGCAGACGGCATGGCCGCAGAGCGGGCAGTAATCAATGCTCTCGACGATCGAGTGGTGGCAGTCACAGTGGTCGAGCGGGCACATGATCTCAAGTGCCGTCTCGCCGCAGTGGGGACATGGCGTCTCGTCCACGACGAAGTGGCATGTGTGGCACTTGTATCGCCGCTCCTTCTCCGGGATTTCTGCGAGGCTATGGTATTTTTCAACTAATTTGAGTTGCTCAGGGCTCCAGTCCATGAGATCAGTATCTGCAGGAGAATATATAGCCCTTTAGATGCGGGGCGGCCCGCATCCGCCTCAGGCCACTCATAGGGTTCGTCATCTCCCCAAAGGGATCAGAACGGAGAGCTCATCACCGGCGGATGCGGGAGAGACGCTCGGCTTCGGCCGCCGGGTCCTCTGCCGCGTAGATGCTCCTCCCCACGATGATCCCGTCGACCAGCCGGGCCACCGCGTCGGGGTCGCCGCCCTGGGCCCCCACGCCAGGGGAGTAGATTGTCTTTTTGCCGATGATCTCGCGGAGCCGGACGATCCGCTCGGGGCGGGTTGCGGGAGCGATGATCCCGTCGGCCCGGACGGCGACGGCAAGTTCCGCGATCCGCTCGGCCACCCCGCCGTGGAAGAACTCGGTCGCCCCGGGGTGACTCATCTCCGCGACGATATAGGCGGCCCCGCCGTGGCTGTGCGCCACCTCGACACAGGTCCGTGCCGCATCGGGCCCCACGAACCCGTGGGCGATCACGGCGTCGAACCCGGCCGAAAAGACCGCTTCGCAGATGAGGCGGTTGGTGTTCGGAATATCCGCGACCTTGAAGTCGGCGATGAGCGGGAGGCCGAGGTCGGCGAGATCCCGAACGATCGAGAGTCCGGTCGCGAGGACGAGGGGGTAGCCGACCTTGATCGCGTCGATATAGGGTGCACAGGACTTCGCGATCGCGCACGCCTCGGTTTTGTCGAGGACGTCGAGGGAGAGGATGAGTTCGGTCATCCTTCCAGCCTCTCGAGGGTTGCGGCCACGAGGAGCGGCAGGGTGATTGTCGCATCCCCATAAACCGTGACCGCGGTCGCCTCTCTGGTGAGTTTGCCCCAGGACCGTGCTTCATCGAGCGTTGCGCCCGAGAGGCCGCCGAGGTCCGGCCGGTCGCCGGTGAGCTGGACCGCGTAGTCAAATCCGCTCTCGGTCATCAGTTTGCTCTGCAGGATGTAGTTCTTCGGGACCCCGCCGCCGACGAGGATTGCGCCTGCCCGCTTGGCCTCAAAGCACCGGTCAAGCAGTCCCGGCATATCGGCGAACGCACTGACAGTGACCTTGTGCGTCTGGGAAAAGAGCCAGTACTGCAGCCCGATCATCGAGTCCTGGATCGCCGGGCAGTAGACCGGCACTCCGGCCTTTGCCGCCTCGGCAAGGATCCCGGTCTTGAGCCGGCTCCCGATCAGTCTAAGGAGGTCGGTGATGGAGATCGTTGAGCCCTCCGGGATGGAAGAGTAGGTCTCCTGCAGAAACTCCTCAAACCTGATGAATGCCTCGTTCGGGAGGAATATATCATAGATCCGGTTGACTCCCTCCTCGCAGAGCTCGGTGTCGGAGACGTCGGCGGTCCCGTGGTAGTGGTGGCAGCCGATCGCCTCGATGACGTCGTGGGTGAGGTTTGCTCCCGTCGAGACCAGGATATCGATATGCCCCCGTCTGATGAGGTCGGCGACGATCCCGCCCATCCCCCCGGGCACCATCGCGCCCGAGAGACCGAAGAACTTCAGTGCTTCGTCGTCGCGAAGCATCCGCTCGTAGATGTTGACCGCCTGCCACAGGGATCCCCCGTTGTAGGCTCCGGCTTTCCCGAGTTCGTTGACAAGTTCCCCGACTGTCATGCCGGGGCGGACCCGCGCCTGTTGTACTGCATCCCCATACTTGAAGGTCATGATACTGTTACACCAGTCTTATGAGATTGTTGGCGGTCATGCACGATAATAGATCGTCTTTCGGAGTCCGGTCCTGGTTCGCGGGGGGAGTTAAAAAAAGATAGTTTACGGGAACCCGTGGCACCGGGTTTTCACCGCCAGACAGGGGATGACTGGTTGTTCGACACGGGATGATCCCATTCGTCCTACCGTGTCAGGGTCCGGTCTTCCCGGGCCCTCTAGAGCGGACTTTCGGGCCGGAAACGAAATGAGCATCCAGGGGGCTACTTTCGTCTTCGTTCCGTGCGTACTTGGCTACGAACCCGTACAGCCTGTTTCTGGATCCTGCCTGCCATGGGTGGCACCGTGATCGGCGGACAGGCCAGAGGACGTACATATTCGCCGCAAATAGTCGGCACGGGATCACCAGAGATTAGTTAATTCACAAACGTTATAAATCTTTTTTTGTAAAGTTTGTTTAGTTGACTAACCCCCTCTACCGGTCACCTGCACTCCTGGCCGGCCTGAAGATAGGCCTCCTCCCATGCGGGGATTCCACGCACCAGCGGCCGGGCAAGGTGCCGGCGTGCAGTGGGCGGGACCTCATACCACCCCGGCCGGAGGCTTCGCTCAAGGTGCTCGACCTCGGGCTCCCTGCTCCGGGCCCCACAGATGCGGCACTTGTAACCCTTCCCGGTACCTGCGCTCGTCATTCGTTTTTCACAGGCCGGACAGACCGGCGGGTGGATCCTGACCGCCTCGGCGAGACAGGCGATCCCGAGTTTCTCAAGGTTGATGCTTCCGCCCTTGTAACTCCCGGCCACGGCCACTACATCTCCGGGAACGAGCTGCCGCACAACGTTCCGGAACCCCTTGGTCGGCTCGTAGGCCATGCAGCGGACCTCGCCGCTACTATCGGCAAGGAGGAAGGAGACATGGCCGCCGGGACCGGTCGTCGGATTCCCGGCGACCGTCCCCCGTACCAGGTAGGACCGCCCCTCCCGGAGGGCCCCGATCACCTCCGGGATCAGGTGGGCGTCCGTCCCCTGGTTGGTGGCATAGACCTGCTCGCAGGCCGTCTCCTCCGACCGGATGAACGATCGGGCTTCCCTGACCCATGCCGGGCTCTCCCCGCGGATCCCGAAGAGGACCGGGTCGGGGGTGTGGGGCACGCCGACCACCACGGCATTCTCCCGGTCCACCGTGTCCCAGGTATGGGGGTACGTCCGCTCCTCGGCGTAGAAGAGGCTTTGGCGGTCGACCTTTCGGGGCGTCCCCCACGCCTCCCGTCTCCGATACGCGAGGAGTTCGTAGGTGAGATCGGAAAGATCGCTTGCAATCGCGGCCGTTGCACCGATGAGTCCGCGCCGGTTCTTGTAGCCTCGGTAACGGGCTCCGACCGACTCGAGGACCTCGATCGCCTCCTCAACGGTGCAGTAGTCCCGGAGCGCCGCGTAGTAGAAGTCCGGCGGCGGCCGGACGCGAGAGACCACCACCCCGGGATTGGTCCTTGGGTCGTCGAACTCCGCAAGCGCTTCAACGCAAGCGCAGGTGAGGGCGAAGGCCTCCTCCGGGTCACCATCGACCTCGATGGCGATCGCCGCGTTCCCGCGGGTCTTGTGGATGACGTTCGGATTTAACCGGATCAGCCGGGTGTTGCGGACGCGCATCCCTCTCTCTTTGAGCCGCCGCACGAGAACCGCCCCGATGTAGGTGGTGCACATTCCGGCGGGAGAATCCGTATCGTCGATCCCGATCCACATAACCCTACAATTTATATCATTCTCCGGCTATATCGATTCTTAAGGGTTATGTCGCAGGATCGCCTCCCTCAGATGGTCATCAGCATCATGCTCCTTGCGGGCTTCGACGTCTCGGAGCGATGCAACATTCGTCCACGGAGCTTTGACCTTATCGCGAAGAAAGGCGACACCCTCGTCATCATCAAAGTGGCCCCTCACATCGACAGCGTCACCGCCGATATCGCCTGGGATCTGGACGTGATCGCCACGCACCTCGGGGCGACCCCGCTCATCGTCGGGGAGCGGGCGCGTGATTCCGAACTTGAGCGGGGCGTCATCTACATCCGTTACGGCCTCTATGCCATCAGCCCCGCGACGCTCTACGACTACTTCACGGAAGGTATCGCCCCGATGGTCTATGCCTCCCCCGGCGGCCTCTACGTGAAGATCAATGGCGACCTCCTGCGCGAGGTGCGGGAGCGCTCCCAGATGTCGCTTGGAGACCTCGCCTCCCACCTCGGCGTCTCCCGTCGGACCATCAGCAAGTATGAGAGCGGTATGGGGACGACGCTCGATGTCGCAATACGGCTTGAGGAACTCTTCAGCGCCCCGCTCGTCGAGGCGATCGATCTTGTCGGTTACCGGTCCGCGGAACCCGAGAAACGACAGGAATCCCCGACCGGCGCCGTTCTTTCCGACCTTGAACGCATGGGCATGGAGATCCACGCGATGCGGCAGGCTCCTTTCCAGGCGCTGGCGATATTTGAACGGCACAAGATCCTGACGGCATACGGCACCTCGCAGAAAGTCGTCAAGCGCGCTTCTCTTATCGGGAATATCTCCCAGATCACGGAGACATTTGCGATGTGCGTCGTCACTGATTACAAAAAGCAGAAAAAAATCGGCAGAACTCTCCTTATCGGGGAAGAGCATCTCCGCACCCTCGAAGACGGCTCAGAACTCATAGATATGATTGGTATGCAATAAAATATATATAGAACTACAAACCTACCTTTCTATCGCTTAACAACGGTGATACCTATGTCAAGTCTTGGAGGACAACCAATCCTTATTCTGAAAGAGGGTAGCCAGCGTACCCGCGGCCGTGACGCACAGTCCGGCAACATCGCTGCCGCAAAGGCTGTTGCAAGCGCTGTACGGACGACTCTCGGTCCCAAGGGTATGGACAAGATGCTCGTCGACACCATCGGTGATGTCGTCATCACAAACGACGGTGTGACCATCTTAAAGGAGATGGATATCGAGCACCCCGCCGCGAAGATGATGGTCGAGATCGCCAAGACCCAGGACGACGAGGTCGGCGATGGGACCACGTCTGCCGTGGTGATCGCTGGTGAGCTCCTGAAGCGGGCCGAGGACCTCCTTGACCAGGACGTGCACCCCACGGTCATCGCTCACGGTTACCGGATCGCAGCCGACAAGGCGCAGGATATCCTTAACGAGATCGCCATCGACATCAAGCCCGACGATATTGAGATGCTCAAGAAGCTCGCCGAGACCGCCATGACCGGCAAGGGCGCCGAGGCTGCAAAGGAGAAGCTCACCGAGCTCGTCGTCAAGGCGGTCACGATGGTCGCCGACGCCGACGGCACTGTTGACACCGAGTATGTGAAGGTCGAGAAGAGGGTCGGCGGGTCCATCGAGGACTCCGAGATCGTCGAGGGCATGATCATCGACAAGGAGCGTGTCCACCCCGCGATGCCCCGCATCGTCAAGGACGCAAAGATCCTGCTCCTGAACGCCGCCGTCGAGTTCAAGAAGACCGAGGTCGACGCCGAGATCAGCATCACGAGCCCCGACCAGCTCCAGATGTTCCTCGACGAAGAGGAGCGCATGATCCGGGGTATCGTCGACAAGATCGTTGCCTCCGGTGCAAACGTCCTCTTCTGCCAGAAGGGCATCGACGACATCGCCCAGCACTACCTCGCCAAGGCTGGCATCCTCGCCGTCCGGCGCGTCAAGAAGAGCGACATGGAGAAGCTCGCCCGTGCCACCGGTGCGGCAATCGTCAGCTCCATCGACGCCATCGCCCCCGAGGAACTCGGTAAGGCCGGCACCGTCGAGGAGAAGAAGGTATCCGGCGAAGAGATGATCTTCGTCACCGAGTGCGAGAACCCGAAGGCCGTCTCGATCATCATCCGCGGCGGCACCGAGCACGTCGTCGACGAGCTTGACCGTGCCATTGAGGATGCCCTCCGGGTCGTCAGTGTTGCCGTTGAAGACAAGAAGTTCGTCGCCGGCGGCGGTGCACCCGAGATCGAGCTCTCGCTGCGGCTCCGCGAGTACGCCGCGACCGTCGGCGGCCGTGCCCAGCTCGCCATCGAGGCATTTGCAAACGCGCTCGAGATCATCCCGAGGACGCTTGCCGAGAACGCGGGTCTCGACCCGATCGACATGCTTGTCGCACTCCGCGCATCCCACGAGAAGGGCGGCGCGAACGCGAAGTACATGGGACTTGACGTCTTCAACGCCGCCTCTGGCGACATGCTCAAGGCCGGCGTCGTCGAACCCCTGCGGGTGAAGACTCAGGCAGTCTCGAGCGCTGCCGAGGCCGCCATTATGATCCTCCGGATCGACGACGTCATCGCCGCATCCAAGTCCTCTGCACCCGCTCCGGGAGCGGAGGATATGGGTGACATGGGTGGCATGGGCGGCATGCCCCCGATGTAACCTACCCTACCATCCCGCACGATATCGCCCCGGCCGGGATCCGGCCCCGGGGTCCTCTCTTTTTTGCCCGGTTTGTTCATTCTTTCTCGACGCCATTCCGCCTGATATCCTAGTATCTCACCTAAGAGAGATTCTATGGCGAAATAAGTCCATAAAAAATGCCCATTTGTAGAAAAAATCGGTTATGCTAAATACCTGAAGGTGTACTTCTCTGTTCTGACAATTCTGGTTCAGGCGATCGGACAATGAGGAGCGGAGGGAGGATCTGATGGCGAGAGAGGGGGTGAAGTGGCCAGCACTCCCGCTCAGCGTCTATCTGCTGCTCGCCATCCTTCTCGTGACGGCTCCCGTCGTCTGCCTGATCTCGGTCGTCGATTATGTGGGGACCGCCCGGGAACTTGAAGAGAACGCGGACGAGTTCCAGGATCAGGCCGAGACCGGTATCGTCCTCTCGATGGCCCTGGTGGATACGGGGTTAAAACTCTTCGATAACACCCTTGACCGCCGGCTGGAGGAAGGGTTCGGCCC
>NZ_LFRO01000059.1:0-6631 GCF_001512385.1 Methanoculleus sp. DTU007
CCATAGTCTGGAAATACGGCGTGCAGTTCGTCGACACGATTGCGAACGTGACCGTCTCACCCCCGACCGGGTTCCCCCTGATATCCATCACCTTGGCCCGGAGGTGCGCGACCGAATGTTCGTTGACATCCCGGCTCGGCATCGACTGCGGGTTTGCAGTGAGGAGCATGTTCACCGGCTCAGTGCTGGTGAACTCGACGACCTGCGATATACCCACACTCCTGTTTGCGGCCGCCGTCGCGGTGATGATGGCCATGCCGACGGAGTCCTCGGGCCCGTAGGTGATCATCACCTGCCCATGTGAGTTGGTGTAGAGGAGGCGGCTCTCCTGCTCATCCGGCTGACCCAACCGTTTCAGTGTGGCGTTCACCCAGAGGTCCTGCCCGACTGAGGGGTTCCCATACCTGTCGAACAGAGTGTAGGTGAGCGATATCATCGTCTTTCCGTCAGCCGGGACCGAACCACTGGCAGGGACAACAGCCTGTGTGATGGTGGACGGCACCCCTCCAACACCCGTGATTGGGATGCACAGACCCTCAATCGGCTCCGGCGGCTGGATGAAGATAAGGTTCTCTCCGGCCACGGTATCGACCCGGAACTCCACAATAGCGCATCCGTCCTCATCTACTTCGACGGAGACAGAGTCCTTACCCCCATCAAACACCCCGCCGGTGCCCCCCTCAATCATGCCTGCCGCAAAACGCACCTTCTCGGCTATGTTGCGGTTATCGACCGGGTTCCCGTACTCGTCCTCCAGCCAGACGATGACTCTCGCCTTCTCGCCTGCGATAACATCCTGCGAGCACCACCAATTGGCAATAACACGCGGGACCGCGTGATCTATCGGCTGGTCAACGCTCGCGACCAAGGACCCATCCGGGATCATCGCTGTGATCGCTGCATTCCCACTCTTTGTCCCAGGGGTAAAGAGCGCCGTTGCTCTGCCAGCACCGTCCGTCACCACCCGGGCGGGAGAGATGGTGCCATATGTGCTCTCCACCCTCAGGTCAACGGTAACCCCGGGAAGGGGGGTGTTCTCGGTACTGTTCGAGACCCGCACAGTTATAGTCGCGGGATCTTTGCTCCCCGCCGTCAACCACGGGGTATCAGTAGAAAGTTCAATCGTATCCGGTATCGCCGCTCCTGTCGGGATCACAAAGAAAAGGACCCCTATAATCAGGCACGCATACGTCCAGGTCTTCATACGCCACCGTATGTGCTCTTTGGCGAATGATCGTATATAAAAATTATCAATTGAATAATTGATTAAAATTGGTCTTTTGCATATATGAGCAATAATATTCACCAAAATCGGATAACATTTAGTTTAACTAAGATCACTGGAAACAAAAACATCACTCACACCCCTCTGGAAGCACAACCTTTCCCACAAGGACACAATTTTCCCAAAAAAAAGATCGGGAGCCTTACAGGCTGTCTCGGCCGCGAGACCTGCCCGGGCCCTGCCCGACCCGCCTGGCCTGTCTCTGCCGCACGATGAAGATCGCTACGAAGACGATCAAGGCGACAATCCCTATCCCGGCGACGAGCATCCAGATATTGAAGTTTGGCTCCATGACGAGCGGGATGGTGAACTCGGTCGTGCCGAGGGGGATCTCCTGGTTAATCGAGACGTTCTGGTAACCGTCGCGTGCGGCGGCGATGACATGCACCTTGTTCGTGACAAGCTCCGTCCTGAGGCATCCCAGACTGTCGGTCACCCCGGCAACCTGACCATCGATGACGATGACTGCATCGGCAATCACTTTCCGGTCGGGGCCTTCTGCGCGGATGGTCACACTTGCCCGGTCATACGAGAGTTCGGCGATGATATCCTCCGCCTGTCCGGAGATCTGGCGCATCTCGCTCCAGTCCACGTAACCGGGCGCCCTCACCTGGATCTCGTAAGCCCCTGCATGGATATCGGAGAGGGCGAACCTGCCATACTGGTTGGTCTTGCCCTTGAACGTTCCGTTAAGGTAGACCTCCGCGCCCGCGATTGGTTTTGTCGCTTCATCGAAGGCTGTTATCGAGAGCGGGTATGCAGACTTCGAGAGATCTGCCCGGAGCAGCACGGTATCGGCATCGAGATAGCGCTCTTCCTGATAGGGCTGGTAGTCCGGGGCCGTGACCTTAAAGGAGTAGCGCATCTCCCGCTGCAGGTTGAGCGGCAGCCTGCCGGCGCTGTCGGTCGCCCCGGCGCGCTTACCGTCGACGTAGACCTCCGCACCCGCGATGGGGTCCAGGGTCGCGCTGTCCCGGACCTGGATAGCCAGGAGATCGCTCCTGAAGAGCCAGTACTGGACGATCTGGCCGCCGCTCTCCATCTGCACGGTCTTGGTGAGATCGTAGTAGCCGGATGCCCGGATCTCGACGTTGTAGACCGCACCCGCCTTCACCGAGAAGTCGACGCTCCCGTCGCTCCCGGTGGTTCCCGAAGAGGAGGTTCCTTCGCCTTCGATGCGCACCAGGGCACCGCGGATCGGCTCCAGGGTCGCTGAGTCGTAGAGCTCGAACGTGAGGGTCTCGTCTTTGCGCTCCATATCGACGAAGATGCTGGTCTTATCGGCATCAACGTAACCGACCCAGTCCTTGTAGCCCGTCCGGGCCACCTTCAGGCGCAGGTCCTTTTTTCCGGAGTGATAGTATGAGTAAATGCCGTCGGATGCAGTGCTTCCAACATAACTGCCATCGATGTATATAGAAGCATCAACGAGCGCGCTCCCAGTCTTCTCATCGGCCACGTTGATCCGGAGGGTGACCGCCTGCGCCGAGCAGCAGAGAAGGGCGCAGGAGAGGAGAAGTGCTATGATGAGACGACGATCTGCCATGCTGGAGTGTACTGTGGCAAAAAATTTGAGTGCATCGGTTTAGACCCAGCGTTCGGATGGAATCCGCTCAAGGACCATCCCTTCGACGACCACCGGCATCAGGGTTCTACCGACCTCGATTGCACGCTCAAGCCGCCATTCGCGATCCGCGTAGATGGTAAAGATGGGGTCGCCCTTCCGGACCCGGGTTCCCTTCTTTGCGTGGATGAAGAGCCCTGCGCCGTGATCGTTGGGAGACCCTGCAAGGCGGGCGAGCGTGACGAGCGCGCTGTTGTTGAGCTCGATGACGTAGCCGTCCTGCGGTGCCCTCACGTCGAACCGGTACTCGCCGGGGACGATATCCTCGGCCTTCACATCGGGATTGCCGCCCTGGATCTCGATGATCTGGCGCATCTTCTCAAGCGCCTTGCCGCTCCGGAGGATCTCTGCAGCCATCTGATACCCCTGCCCCGGTGCGGCTTTCCCGGCCATCTCAAGCGCGATCCCGGCAAGCGAGAGGCTCTTCTGGATCAGGGAGTTGGGCTCTGTCGCCCCTTCGAGGACGGCGAGCGCCTCATGCACCTCGAGGTTCGGGCCGATGGTGTGGCCGACGAGCGACTCTCCGTAGCTTAATGCGCACTCAACCCGCATACCGAGCCGCTCCCCGAGTTCGATGAACTCACGGGCGAGTTTCCGGCCGTCCTGGGCCGTTGGGATCTTGGTGTTCCGGCCGATGGGGATATCGATGACCACGAGGTCGGCGCCGACCGCGAACTTCTTGGCCATGACGCTCGCGATCATCTGACCCCGAGCGTCGATCTTGAACGGGTACTCGTAGGTGATGATCTTGTCATCGGCCGGAGCGATGTTCGTGGCCCCGCCCCAGACGATCGCGCCGCCGACCTTCTCGGTCATCTGCTGCACCTCTAGCGCTGTAAACGAGACCGGCGCGAGGACTTCCATGAGGTCCGCGGTCCCGCCGGCACCGGTGATGGCCCGGGAGCTGGTCTTCGGGATCATAAGGCCGCTCGCGGCGATGATCGGGACGATCAGGAGTGAGATCTTGTTCCCGGGGACCCCTCCGATGGAGTGCTTGTCGACGACGGGGTGCCGGGTGAACCGGAGGTGTTCCCCGGTCTCGACCATGGCCCTCGTCAGGTGTTCGACCTCATCCATATCGAGGCCGTGGATGTAGGACGCGGTGACGTAGGCGGTGATCTCGCCCGGCGAGAGAGTATCGTTGACGATATCCCTCACGATATCCATGGTCTCGTCCTTCGTGAACCGACCGCCGTCCATCTTCTTCTTGATGTGCAGGAGGGAGCGGGGCCGCTCGGCACTCCGGACCACAACAGGAGTTCCTTCGTCTACGGCGAGCGTGGCGTTCAGCGGCCGGTAAACCCCGATGACGCCGGGCTCGATGAGCGAACCGGTGGTGTCGACGTGGGCCTGGGCGGTCTTTCCCGTCGTTTCGTCGATGATCTGGACGCGGTCGCCGTCGCGGACCCGCATCTCCTGTGCGTCGGTGCTGTGGAGGAGGACCCCCTTGTTTGCGATGTCGAGGAGTTTCACTGTCAGCTTCATACGCGTAACCCTATCCTACCTGAAATTGGGGGTTTGTACTACTTAAGGGCGGCAGGTCTGGGGGCCGGGTTGGGGAATCACAGGACGATAGAGCCAGTCGTCACTCGCAGCGGCACGACCTACCCGGCAGCGAAACGGATATCCTGCAGTGGAACCATTACTGAATGGGGGCATGGTGTGGGAAGACTTCGGGGAATCAAAGGTCACGAGGCAGTGCGGGCCTTTGTGCGGGCAGGCGGCGTGATGCGGCAGGGAAAAGGCGATCATGTCAACATTAAAATGCCATCAGGAGCGATCATAACTCTGCCTTGGTCGAAGGAGTTAAAGATCGGGCTTCTTACGGCGGCAATAAAGAAAGCTGGTTTAACTGAGGAAGAGTTTCTCGCGTTACTTTAAATAGGGTGCTTAAAATGGAGTTTACTGTTGTGATCCAGAAGGCTGAAGAAGGAGGGTTCTGGGCAGAAGTCCCGGCGCTTCCCGGGTGCTACTCCCAGGGAGAGACAGTCGAGGAGACATTGGAGAACATCCGGGAAGCGATCGAAGGGCACGTGGAAGCGTTGCGGCAGGAGGGGCAGGGAGTTCCCCCGGAGGAAGACCTGATCATCGGCAGGGTCCGGGTCTCCGAAGGCGTGGCGTGAGCGGCCGGTAGACCCCGATGACGCCGGGCCCGATGAGCGAGCTGGTGGTGTCGACATGGGCCTGGGCAGTCTTTCCCGTCACTTTATCGGTGACCTCGAAACAGTCGCCGTCGCAGATCCGTATTTCTTTCGCGTCGGTGCTGTATGGCAGAGATCCATTCACTGCCATTAGTGATCTAGCGTATATCGTCTCAACATACGGCCTCCTATCCCCTAAAAGGCCGCAGATTGCAGAAACTGTTCAATTTCGTCCCTGAAGAAAGAGAAGTATTCGATATGCTCTTTTAAGATCGAGAAGGCAAGTTCATCGTCGATTCTCCCGTAACGGTACGCCACAATGTTCCGGAATCCCTTCATTGCCTTCAGATTCTGCCGCGTTCCGGGTTCCAGCACCCCATGCTGCACGAGATTCTCAAGAATATCCTCATCAGTACCGGGGACTCCGAGATAGAGATCGGCGTTTAGGATGGCACAGATATCGAAGATGTTTTCGATGGCATACTCAGTCCGTTTGTAGATGCCGTCCTTTACGATGCCGAGCCGCCTGAATTCGTCAGCTGAATCAGGGAGGTGATCTTTGACCATATCGATACTCTCCGCCATCTCTTCAAGATTGATGCGGATTATTGTATCCCTGACCTCATTCGTCACACCATCGCCTCCTTGCCGATATAATCGTACAACCGATGTTTGAAGTCGTCGAAGTCACGGATCGTCCGGTACGCGACGTCGTAGACGAACCGCTCATCGGTGGAGTAGAGAACCCGTCCACGCAAGACCTCCATACGGACGTACAGCGGCAGGTGAGAGAAGATCTGGATGTCGTAGCGGTCGTCGGCGAGTTCAGAGAGCGCTGCAAGCCGAAACCGGGCGGCCTCCTCGCGGTCTCCGTCGTAATAGATGCAAAGATCGATATCGGAATCATCTCTCGCCCGCCCGGCGGCGACGGAGCCGTAGAGGATGATGAAGCGGACCTTCGTAAACCCCTCGATAGCCTTGAGCCGCTTGAGGGCATGCCGGACGAACTTTTCCATTGCTCTCACCCCGGGGCGGGCCCGGAAATCCTCCCTGTTCTAGAGAGGGATGCTCGTGCATTAACGTTTCCCAAACCGCTCTCCTCCGCAAGATCGCACTCCGGACAACCGCTCTCTCCAAGAGGATAGATACCGGGGTCCCGTGCTGGAGAGCGTCTGGCCGAACTCCTGCGCCGTGGTAGAGGACTTTGCGGCGTTGATGTCGGAGAAACGTCGGGCCGGGACTTCCTCTCAAACTCACGACCCCCGGCTGAGAAGACAATCATCATGGATTGTTTCATCGGGCTTTCTGCCCGCGTTCCCTCCCGTATCGTCCAGGTGATCGGATCAGGGACTGCGCTTGATGAGAGTTCCGACAACCTATCAGTGATAGGTAAGTAGCATTATCACAATTCAGGGATATATATCAGTGATAAGTTTAAATACATATCACTTTGAAGAGATACATATGACTCTGACAGACCGCTCCTCCGACGTCGTCGAGTTCATCCTGAATGCGCTTGACCTGCCGACCAGTCCGGAAATCCTCGATGTCGGCAACCTGTACGAAGTACTCGGCCAGGAT
>NZ_LFRO01000059.1:6715-8729 GCF_001512385.1 Methanoculleus sp. DTU007
GCAAGAATGCAACTTCTGCGGGAACTCTGGCGCCGAAAGGGCCAGGAGTTGCCGGAGCCGGTGTTGGTCATCGCCGCCAGGGCTATTCACCCCCGGGAAGAGCAATTAGCCGAAAAACTTGATATCCTGGTGATTCGTCTCCCATGGAAACCGGATCTACCTCTCAAACATGAGTACAAGCCATCGAAAAGCAGGCTCACCACCGAAAAATCCTGGAAAGTTGTATCCCGCCTGCTCAAAGAGAAGAGCACGTCCATCCGGCAGCTGGCACTACGGGAGGGTGTCTCTTACGGCTGGGCGCATAAGATCATCGGGGCGCTCATCGAGCAGGAGATCGTAGAGAGAAACGACAGTTACGTCCGGATCGTCGACGTAAAAAGACTCCTCAACGGTATTGCCTGGGAGCGGCCGATGAAGAACCTGCAGATAGCAGAAGTGCCGATAGACTTCAGCGAATCGATACCGGCAGCAAGGGATATTTCATACATGCTGGAGAGGCAGAAGATCCCGTTTGCCTTTACCGGTTACACCTCCGGCGGGCTTTACACCGGGTATGCTGTGCGCCAGGATGCAGTCAGTCTCTATCTTGAAGAGAAACATCTTGATCTCTTCGAGGAGTTCTTCAGTGGACCGTCTGGAGGCGGGATCCGGGCCTGGATATATGCGCCGGACAGGGATGTATTTACCGATACCCGACAGATAGAGGGTATCACCATCGTATCCCCCGCTCAGACCCTGCTTGACCTCGCAGGACTTGGTTACAGCGTGATGGATCTGACGAAAGCCATGGTGGATAGGTATGCCGCCCTATAATCCAAACCAGGGTATCATCGAACGGTCGCTTGGTGAACTCAGGGTAATTGCAGAGTGGATCCATGCACGAGGAGAAGACCCGGACAACCCTGAGGTCATCCTCATCGGTGGTTGGGCAGTGGACGCATACAATCCCTATCTCGGTTCGGTAGACATCGATCTCGTAACGACAGGTCGTATCAGGCGTACCCTGATGCACTATCTTCGTTCAGATCATGACTTCATGCCGGAACGTCAGATGAACGTCGCAAAGAGCGTCGCGAAGATGACGCCTGCAGGGAAGATAATTCTGGATTTCGCCACGCGGGAGGCTCAGCAACCATTCGAAGGCAAACCGGAAGTGCTCTTCACCTTCGAGATCCTTTCCGGGAACACGTCAAGGAGGCTGATACGAGGCGGGGTCGAGATGTCGATCCCGACGCGTGCCATGCTTGTAATCCTCAAGATGAAGGCCGTGTGGGATCGTTCTTACCGGCTCGAACATGGTCTGTCGCACGATGAAGTCTGGGAGGAGGGGAAATTGGTCAAGGATTATGCGGATATCCTTGCACTCATCGATCCGGTGCATGGGGGGCACGAACTTGATATTGAGTGTCTTGGTGAGCACCTTAACCGATATGACTTCCTGAGAGGTTGCATTGAACACCTTCCCCGGGTGAATGCGGCACACGAGCGATATGCGAGGATGGATAGGGCAGATGTCCGCCGCGTGTGCGAGGATTTACTCTCAATCCTCTGAAACAGGGGCACATGGGGCGGGCGGAATGAAGGGGTGAGCCTGACCGGGGAGATAACTGTCATGAATTGTTCTATCGGGCATACTCCTCAATCCGTTCCATCGACTCGAGGATATGAATACATTTCTGGAGGAATGTCGTTCTTCTCAAACTCTGAATATCCTACCCGTCGTTCTCCGCGTGATGCGGTATTCATTACCCATACACCGCGGCATCACGCGTTTACAGAACCGGGAGGCCAAGAACCCTCCGGCATCGTGACACCGTCCCGTACCCAAAAAAATCGCTCAACAAAACAGAGACGAAACAAAAAATTAGGGTTGGTTAGTTAGGGTTTAGTCCCGACGAAGGACCAGGAAGGCAACCGCACCAAGGCCGGCAAGAGCAACAAGTGCTCCGAATCCGGGGGACTGGGTGGGGGTTGGCTCAGTGGTCGTGGTTCCGGTCGGGGTGGTGGTCTCAGT
>NZ_LFRO01000048.1:0-1289 GCF_001512385.1 Methanoculleus sp. DTU007
CTCGGCGAGACCGGGTCGAACGTGGCGTTGATCCCCATATGGGGCATCATCACCCCAAGGCAGTTCGGGCCGACGACCCGGATCCCGTGCCTTCTCGCGATCGCAACAACCGCCTCCTCAAGAGCGGCGCCATCCTCCCCGGTCTCCCGGAACCCCGCGGTGACGATGATGGCAAGCCTCACCCCCTTCTTCCCGCACTCCTCCATCACCCCGGGGACGAGATGGGCGGGCACCGCGACGACCGCCCAGTCCACCGGGCCGGGGATCTCGAGAACGGAGGGGTATGCCTTCCGCCCGAAGAGTTCCGATCTCCCCGGGTTGACCGGGTAGAGGTCGCCGGGAAACGAAAGAAGGTTTCGGAGGACCGAGTAGCCCACCTTCGTCGGGGTCGCCGACGCCCCGATCACCGCGATGGACTTCGGGTAGAAGAGGTCCGGGGGAGCACGGATGCTGAGGCGGGCGCTCCCGGCCCCGACGGTATCCCCGACGATGATCCGTGCATCGACGACGCTCGCCCCCTCCTCGTAGAGGATGACCGGGTTTAGGTCGAACTCCCGGATATCCGGGCTCTCGGCAAAGAGGCGGGCCATCTTCGCGATGATCCGGACGAGCGCTTTCTCGTCCTTCGGCGCCTCCCCGCGATATCCCCGGATGAGCCGGTAACCCTCGATCTCGCGGATCATGGACCGGATCTCGTCATCATCCACGGGCAGCACCCGGATAGCGACATCCTCCAGGAGCTCCACGAGTTTCCCGCCAAGCCCGAACGTGATGATCTTGCCAAACGCGGGATCGGTCTTCCCGCCGACGAGGACCTCAAGCCCAGGCGGCATCTCCTTCTCGACGATGATCCCGGTTATCGCGGCACCGGGGGCCCGGGCCGCGCTGTTTGCCATGATGGTCCGATACGCCTCCTCGGCCTCGTCGGGCCCTCGAATTCCGGTGATCACCCCGCCGACGTCGCTTTTGTGGATGATCTCGGGCGATATGACCTTCATGACGACGGGGTAGCCGATCCGATCCGCGGCTGCCCGGGCATCGGCAGCGCTGGCGGAGAGGTGGTGGGGGGGCACGGGTATCCCGCACGAGTCCAGCAGACGGTAGCCCTCAGATTCGGTTAGCATCCTCCCTGGCATCAGGATTCCTCACTATCTGCCGACCGGGGGTTGCACGGCCGGCTCTTCTATCCCCGGATTGGCGAGCCCGCTCATAATAGTTCTCCGGCCCTCGCCGGACGGCGCGGCAGGGGCGACTTTTCGAGGATCAGGCCCCGGTTCCGGACCGGCCGG
>NZ_LFRO01000048.1:1339-2097 GCF_001512385.1 Methanoculleus sp. DTU007
GCGGCCCTCGTTCTTGCGACCTTCACCGCCGGGTGCACCGGCACCGAGGCCGCACAAAGCGGCGTCGGGGAGACGAACACGGTCACCGATGGCTTCGGCCGGACCGTCGCCGTCCCGTCGCCACCAGAGAGCGTCGTCTGCTCTGGCTCCGGGTGCCTGCGCTACCTCGTCTACCTGCAGGGCCAGGACCTCGTCGTCGGCGTCGATGATATCGAGAAGAAAGATCAGGCCATCGAAGGCCGCCCCTACGCCCTCGCTTACGGCGCACAGTTCAAGGGTCTTCCCCTGATCGGCGAGTTCCGGGGCAAGGACGACCCCGAAAAGATCCTGGGGATCGGGCCGGAGGTCATCTTCAAGACCGGGTCTTCCGGGACGGCATACGCCACAAGTGCCGCCGAGGCCGACAAACTCCAAGAGAGGACCGGGATCCCGGTCGTGGCGTTCNNCGGCTCGCTCCGAAACGACGCCGAGAAGGCAGAGATGTACGAAGGGCTCCGGGTGATGGGCAGGGTCATCGGGAAGGAAGAGCGGGCGGAAGAGGTGATCGCCTACATCGAAGCGACGATCGCCGACCTCGAAACCCGGACCGGCGACATCCCCGAGGATGAACGAAAGACTGTCTATGTCGGCGGGGTCTCCTATGCCGGCGCCCACGGGATCATCTCGACAGAGCCCGCCTACCCGCCGTTTGCCTGGGTGAACGCAGAGAACGTCGCGGCCGGCCTCGGCACGGCACATGCCGACGTTGCAAAAGAGGC
>NZ_LFRO01000049.1:0-5005 GCF_001512385.1 Methanoculleus sp. DTU007
CAGCCGCAGGAGAACTCGCCGCCGATTAACTGGAATATCCCGTTTGCATTCTCCCTGGGCCTTTTCTCCGGGTTCTCACCCTGCCTGATGGCAATACTCGGATTCATCCTGGTGTACGTCACCGGGTCGGGCAAAGGGCTGAGAAGCAGTCTTCTGAACTCGTTAATATTCGGCCTGGGGCTGGTCGCCGCGTATATCATCATGGGATGCTGCTTCCTGCTGGCGGGGATGTCGCTCGGCGGTTTCGGTCCGTACCTCGCCATCGCGGCGGAGAAAACCTCGAGACAAGTGATCTATATCATTTCCCATTCAGTGAGGGATATAGGGTGTTACTCGAAGCAGCGCAGGCAGCTGATGGTACGACAGAGCCGTATCAGTCTGCCTACGAAATAATGCAACGGGTTCATGATATGATGGAATATAATAACGAAACAATGTACGTTGAGTATATATTTTCTGATCTGTATACCCTAGACCATCCGTCTCCCATAAACGGAAAATATCAAGGGGTCTGCGATGAGTATGGGACCCTGTATACCGCCTTCACCCGCGCACTGGGCATCCCGACGCGATTCCTATCGTTCACCATGGAACTGCCTTCCGGTAATATAACAGGGCATGCTATTGCAGAATCATGGAATGGAAATGCCTGGATCCACTCGGATCCAACATGGGATGTATTTGACAATCCCCAGGTTTACAGGGCAGCGGGAAACAACCACATCAACATCACCATCTACGGTGACGCCGATGACTCCTATTACACGCAGGACCCGAACGACCCAACCGGCGATGGCATTCTCAGGTACGAAGATTTCAGAACGCAGATTCTCCTCGGAGAGGTTCCGAGGTATAACTAACCCTTTTTTATGTCGAAAAGCGTTGTCCTTCTGATGCTCGGTCTCATCCTTGCGGTGCTTGTCTGCAGCATACCCGCAGATGCGGTCGTGACGCCTCTCCCTGGGCAGGGAAACCAGACGGGAATTCTGTTTGGGGTTCACCCGAACGCGAAGACCAACGAGACGATCACCGCATTCATCGCTGAACATGGGGAGATCTGGTGGCATGAGAGCACGTACAACCACACGCATGAGTACGTGTACATCGTGCCGGCGAACGCCTGCGAAGAACAGCTCGTCTATTTAAACAAGATTAGAGCCGATGAACACGGCGGCGAACAGTCCATCGGGCAAATCTGGATTATCGGCTGCGATGAGGCGCTGCCCCTGGCCGCGGAACTCACCTTCCCGAAGATTTTTGCGAAGTACCCGGCGCTCAGCAACGACGGCGGGGTGCGGTCGTACGTCGAGAATCAATCCCCCAACCGCTATGAGGAGATCACGTCCAAACCTTCTCGGGCGCAGGTCTACTTCATCAACGATACCGGCGTGTTCACGGAGTACATCGTCGACCTCTCGGGAGGAGAGATCGTCTCCACCACCTACATCTCGGAAGAGAACCTCACGGTCGGGAGAGCCGAAGCGGAGGCGCAGGTCCTCTCCGGGCAGTCTCCGGGCGCCTGCGTCGAGAACGTCGTGCTGAAAGTCTACGACAGCGACCGGATAGTCTGGGAGATCACCGTTCGGGCCGGTCGGGAGACGGACGTCGTGCAGATCCCCTCGGACCTGGCGCCCGGGCAGTCGCTCCGGACGACGACGCCGGGGTTCGGAACGATCCTCGCGGCTTTTGGCGTAGGGATGAGTTTCGTCCTGTACCGGAAGCGGAGATAGGGTCGGGGCGGCGGATACGCCCTTTGCAAACGCTCCTGTCCGGCATGCGCGCCTGCCCATCCGGGCATGAGGGGGCATCCCGCTCGAACTCCGCTTTGGTGAAACATCGCCCCTCCAGGCGGCACACCTGAAGAACGGGTTGGACCCGGCCTTGTCCCCGGGCCGATCCAAAAAAAAAGTTTACTCTCCCTTCAACATCGCGTTGATCGCCGCAGCTGCCTTCTTCGCCGAGCCCATAGCCTCGATCACCGTCGCCGCGCCGGTGACGATGTCACCGGCGGCGTAGACGTGGGGAATAGACGTCCGACCGTTCTCGTCGACGATGACGTTGCCCTTCCGTCCGCGCTCAAGGCCCGGGATCAGAGAGACAAGGAGCGGGTTCGGGCTTGTGCCGATTGCCTGGATGACCATATCCACATCAAGGGTGAACTCGCTTCCCTCGATCGGCTTTGGAGAGCGGCGACCGCTCGCGTCGATACCGCAGAGGGCCATCTTCACGCACTCGATCCCTGTGACGTGCTGATCGCCAAGGATCCGGACCGGATTGGCGCAGGTGTAAAACTCGATCCCTTCCTCCTTTGCATGAACGACCTCCGCTCTTCGTGCCGGCATCTCTTCTTCGCCGCGCCGGTAGATCAGAAAGACCTTTGCTCCCAGACGGCGTGCCACCCGGGCGGCGTCCATCGCGACGTTGCCGCCGCCGATCACCGCAACGCGAGCCGCATGCAAGACCGGGGTGTCGAACTCCGGGAACGCCTCGGCGTGCATCAGGTTCACCCTCGTCAGGAACTCGTTTGCAGAGTAGACACCGTTTAAGTTCTCGCCGGGGATGCCCATGAACGCGGGGAGCCCCGCCCCGGTCGCGAGGAAGACCGCATCGTAAGAGAGGAGTTCGTCCACGCCGATGCTTCTTCCCACAACGTGATTCTTCTTTAACCGGGCGCCGAGAGCGAGAACCTGGTCGATCTCCGCTTTGACGACATCTTTCGGGAGCCTGAACGCAGGGATGCCGTAGGTCAGAACACCACCGGCCTCGTGGAGCGACTCAAAGATCGTGACGGCGTGACCGGCGCGGGCGAGTTCGGCCGCGGCCGTCAGCCCGGCCGGACCGGACCCAACGACGGCCACACGCCTTCCGGTCGGCTTTGCCACCTCAGGGAGATCGGGCCCGTTTGCCCGTTCCCAGTCGGCCACGAACCGCTCGATCGCTCCGATCCGGATCGGGGCATCTCTGTTGCCGAGGATGCAGACGCCCTCGCACTGTGTCTCCTGCGGGCAGACCCTGCCGCAGATGGCGGGGAGCATGTTCTGCTCCTTGAGTGCCCGTGCAGCTGCCGGGAAGTTGCCTTCCGCGACCTCGCGGATAAACGCGGGGATATCGATGCCGACCGGGCAACCCCGAACACAGAGCGGTCTCTTGCATTGCAGGCACCGCGCCGCCTCGTTGATAGCCTCGTCCGTGGAAAGACCGATATCGACCTCACCAAAGTCGCGGATCCTTACGTCTGCCGGCCGATCACTCATGGCGGTGACCCCCCTCGCCGCACCGGCACCGGTGCTCCGCAAACCGCTCAAGCGAGACCTTCTCCTGTGCGGTATAGATACGCTGGCGCTGCATCAGTTCGTTAAAGTCCACCTGGTGGGCGTCGAACTCGGGACCGTCGACGCAGGCGAACTTCGTCTCCCCACCGACGGTCACCCGGCAGGAGCCGCACATTCCCGTTCCGTCGACCATGATCGGGTTGAGGCTGACGTAGGTCTTCACGTTGTAGGGCACCGTCACGCCAGAGGTGACCTTCATCATGATGGCGGGGCCGATGATCCAGACCCGGTCGAGCGTGCGCTCCTCAAGCAGTTTCTTTAAGACATCACTTGCAAATCCGTGGACGCCCTTGCTCCCGTCATCGGTCGTGATGTAGAGTTCGTCACAGATCTCCCGCATCTCATCCTCGAGGATGAGAAGATCGGCGCTGCGCGCCCCGATGATCCCGATGACGTGGTTGCCGGCATCTTTTAGTTCCTTCGCGATGGGGGGCGTGCTCGCGATCCCGACACCCCCGCCGATGACGCAGCAGGTGCCGTAGTTGGCGATCTCGCTCGGTTTCCCAAGCGGCCCAACGACGTCCGTGATGCGATCGCCCGCACGGAGCGTCGCTAGTTCCTCGGTCGTCTTGCCGACGGTCATAAAGATCACTCTGACAGCGTCTTCCCTGACCGCAGAGATAGTGAGTGGTATCCGCTCGCCCGCCTCGTGCAGGCGCAGGATAAGAAACTGGCCTGCCCGCGCGTGCTGCGCCACATGCGGCGCGCGTATCCAGAATTCATAAACTCGGTCGGCGAGTTTGGTCGCCTTTTCTATTTTATACAACTACTTCACTCCTGACGGTGCTGACCGATCCTAACATCGAGACGCACCCAAACTTTTCATACATATTGTGGCTCCAGCCTCTTTACTTCAGCTATCACATGCAGGCTACTGCCGATCGATGCCGCAGCGATCCTCCGGAGCTTAGACAGATAATCCGGATCCGGACGGGGAATGCGAACGGTTTATCCCCGTGTCCGTCTCAGAGTTAGGTATGCGGAGTCCGGTACGTTGGGGGGTTGCCCTGACCGCCATCGGTGTGGTGATCGCGGTCATAGCGATTCTCACGCTCCCATTCCTCCTCATATACGGCGTCCCGCTCATTGTGCTCGGCCTTGCGCTGATCATCTGGCAAGGGCGCGAAGAAAAGATCGAAGCGATGCAAGAGTGATGCAAGATGATACTGACAACGACTGAAGAGGTGCCGGGCTACGAGATAGGAGAGATCCTCGGCGTGGTCTTCGGCAACACGGTACGAACGAAGCACGTAGGAAAAGACGTCATGGCCGGGTTAAAGAGCCTCGTCGGCGGGGAACTCGAGGAGTACACCGAGATGCTCTCCGACGCACGGACTGAAGCGTACAACCGAATGGCCAACGCCGCACGCGACCTCGGGGCCGATGCGGTCGTGAACATCCGGTTCACCACGTCCCAGACAATGGCGACAGCGGCTGAACTCCTTGCCTACGGGACGGCGGTGAAGCTCGTCCCGAGGAAGAAGTAAGGAAAGCAAGGGTTTTTGGGGTTCCCCGGGTTGGGGGGCCTGATTTTCTTTTTGCTGAGATTCGTAAGTCAACGAAATCCAGATAGTTTCAAAAGCCCTTGAACAAATTTCCATCGGCAATCGTCATGCACTGCCCGCCCCCTTGGGGGCGGAACGACTTTCCCGCAGGGAAAGGAGTTTGAGCAC
>NZ_LFRO01000068.1:0-11307 GCF_001512385.1 Methanoculleus sp. DTU007
TCCTTCTCACGGCTCATGAATATTTGATGAAAATAAGCATATATTTATTGTTGTTTGTCCGCTGAGTAGTTCTACTCATTCAGATGCTTTACTATCGTCCTGGGTGGCAGGTTCTGTATTGCAACGCCCCCAGGAACGCCGCCAAGCGAAACCCCGGAGAACTCTCCCGATGAGCAGAGGAGGTGCTGCTCAGGATGGGTTCCCCGCTGGATACCGCAGGCCAAAAGGATCTCCGGGGCGACCGAGACGACCATCGATAGCCTTTTTGAGCCGGGATGATCCTTCGGGAGAACGACAAGAGGGATATGGTATCGCCGGACCAGTTCGAGCATCATGCGTGCCTGCTCAACCGGCCCACCCTCCGGCATGGAGACGACGATGAGGTCGTCAGGGTCGACGGTCTGGCAGTACTCGTCGTCCGGAGTCTCGATCCAGAGCGTAAACCGTGAGGAAGCTTTCGCAACAAGCAGAAAAGAGTGTTCTCCCTGGATGAGAAGGAGTTCTCTGCCGAGAGGGACGATTCTTCCATCCTGCCCGGCAGATGGCTCTCCGGAAGTGCCACGCTCAGACTTCTTCGACATCTTCCGACTGGCAGCTCGGGCACATGGGCCGCTTTCCGATACCCTTGAATCGCTCGCCACACTCTTTGCAACGGTAACTCTTGCCCTTCACCCGCTCATCTAACTCGATATCGACTGGTCCACCGACTGTACACATATGGCATCACGAAGAAGAGATGGGAGGCAGAGGATAAAACCCTATCGTGATACCCCCGGGAAAACTGGTTCTCCTGCCCGTGCTTCGGGAATCACGACTACGCCGCAGAGAGAGGTGCCTGTGGAAAAAATGGTGATGATGAGAGTGATGAAGTGAATGACGACAAGCCCTTGGCATCATCCTCATGCACCGGCGCGTCGGGCGGATGCTCTCTTCTTCTGCACCTTCTGCCACTGCTTGAGAATGAACGCTGCAACGACGAGGATAAAGAGGGCATTGAAGATCGTCCATATGACCGGGTTCTCGAAATCCGTCCCGATCAGGTTCCCGTGCACGACGGCGAAGAGGAGCACGACATACATCAGGCCGTGCACCCATCGCCAGTATTTCGGGATATACTTTCGGAGTATTACGGCGGCGAACGCGATATACAGGAGGTAGAGTGCCGGCCGGCCTGCGAGTGCCCAGAACCTCTCCCAGGGCGAAAAGACCGGGATGAATACGGCGGGGTTCAATGACCCGATAGCAAGAGTCACAGGATGGAGCGTGGGAAGGAGAAGGCCGACGGCGGCGAAGGTATGGTGCACGGAAAGAAACGGTCTCCCAAAGACCTCCGTGATCTGTCGGAGGAACGGGGTTAGAAGGGTTGCAATGCTAAGAGCCAGGAACCCCCAGAGAGCGAGGAGACGGGCTATGACGTTGTACGGGCTCTCGTAGGGCGCAGTCAGCACCACAGCGCCGGTGAACGCATACAGGGCCAGGATGACGGCGGAAGCGAGCACGCCCGTCCGGGAGAGGGGCATGATTTCATGAAGAGGGGGAAGAAGGGATAAGGGTTTCGGGCCTGGTGTTTCAAGAGTGAGGAGAGCCAAGTCCCGGTGAGAACATTGGGAACTTAAGGGGCGCAACGTATGGGCGTAGATGTTAGGAGGCCCAGACGATAGGGATGTTAAAATAACTACGAGGGCATAGGGGCGTTGCTCATTTGCGGATTATAACTGTAGGTGAACTGAGCACCCAAGGGGGTTGCACCCCGGGCACGGATTTGAGGGGGACATCGCCATGACTGCCCCCGCCCCAGCGGGGCGGGGGAGGAGGCCGAAGGCCGGGAGGGGTGGGGGGAAAGACCTCCGCATTATTGTGGAGACAGGGGAGGGGGGCACGCCCCCCTCCCCGTCAGCCCCACCCCCAATTGCGATACCCACCACGGTCCACTGTACGAGATTTTCCAAGACGTCGGTTTCACTTTAACTGCTATGGACGCCCAAAAACGTTCCAACCGCTGAGGGACTGATCAAAAAAAATAAAATCCCGGCCATCTCATCGACCGGAAAAATCCTATCCGCCCTCCCTATATCGAGATCCCCACCAGATGCAGCAGCACCAGGATCAGGGCGCCGGGGAGCCCACCAAGGGCGCAGATAAGAATGGATACGAGGTTGATCTGGATATCCGGAGCGCCGAAGAGGGCGAGGATATTGAAGTAATTCAGGAGCCAGAGGGTGATGAGCCCGGCTATGGCGTTGATAAGGAGTGTTAAGGCCTTCTTCATGAGATAGTAGAGCGCCGCGGCTATCGCCACGGCAAGAAGGATGGCGAGGATCTCTTCCATCATCGATTATCTATTTACCAATGATCTGCTGGTTATTTAACCGTATTGATGGAATTGTCAGCCGTCCGACGCGTCTTGTATCTTTTCCGAGCCCACCGATCTCCCGAAGCATCTCAAAGACGTTCCCGGCAAACATTGCCGTCCGGATGGGTTCGACGAGGTCTCCTCCCTCGATCCAGAAGGGGTTCGAGATCTCCACCGAGAAGTCGCCGGAGAATGGGTTTGCGGTATGGGCGCCCACGACGTCGTGGATCCAGACCGCTCGCTCGTCACCGGGCTCTTTTGTCCGCGGGCCGTCGACAAAGAGGTTGTGGAATCCGATCCCGGGCAGATCGCCCTCGGATCGAACGGCGCTCCCCGTACTCTTCTCACCGTAGCGGTAACCGGTCTTGAGGTCGTAGGCGAACTGCTGGAGGACACCCTGATCCACGAAGACCAGGCGGCGGGTCGGAGTCCCTTCGGCATCCCAAGCGGTGCTCGATAGACCCGGGGCGAACGGGTCATCGTAGACGGAGAGGTGCTCGTCAAAGACCGGCTCCCCGATCTTATCCGCAAGGAACGACCGGCCGGCCTTCACGTTCCGTCCTGAGAGGGCCGGGAGGAGGACCTGGCCGATGAGGCTTGCCGCCGCAACCGGGGAGAGAACGACGTCGTAGCGCCCGGTCTTGATATCGCTCCCTCCAACGGAGCGTGCGGCGAGCGAGGCTGCCTGCTCGCCGACCGATCCCGGATCGATCTCGGCACGGAACGGGGAGGCGTCGAACTCGTAGCCCGTGGACTGCTCCCGGATCGCCTCAAGGGAGACGGCCGCTACTGTCCGGTCCATGCCGTAGAGCGTGCCGCTCGTGTTTGCAACCATCAGGTACGACCGGGCGAGGTTTGCACCCCCGCCGACGACCTCCACCGGGTGCTCCGCGGCGCCGGAGAGAAGATCGTCGACCATTCCAGCAGCATCTTCCACCGAGACGACAAGGTTCGGGTCGGATGAAGAGGCAGTGCTCACAAGATCGGCCGGTTTCGGCAACCCTCCCCATTGCTGAGGGGTCGCAAGACGCCCGCTTGCGAGAGCAGCTTGGAGGCACTCTCTCCACCGATCCGGGTCGCTCGTGCTTGAGAATCCTATCCGGCCGTCTTTGATGGTCCGGATGGCTATACTCCAGGCCTCCGACTCCTCGGCACTGCCGAGGATCCCCTTCTTGATATCGGCGCTGACGCTCTGCCCACGGGCGTAGAAGACCTCGACTTCGTCGGCCAGTTTTTCTCCGTCCCGAAGGATCCTGTCGATCAGGTCTTCGCCGATCATTCGCCCCGCCCCCCGATGACTGCGTTCTCAAGCAGGAGGTGCGGCGCACCGTCGCTGACCGGCACGCTCTGCCCGCCTTTGCCACAGTATCCCGGGCTCATCCTCCGGTCGTTTCCAATGAGAGCGATATTGTGGAGCGTCGAGAGGATCTCCCCCGAGAGCGAGACATCTCTGACCATATCGGTCTTCTCGCCGCCCTCGATGAGATATCCGTACTCAGCGTTGAACTGGAAGACCCCTCGACCCGGGTCGACCTGGCCGCCGCGCGACCCGATGAGGAGGATGCCGTCCATGCACTCGGAGATGATCTCATCGTATGTTGCATCGCCGTTCTCGATGAACGTGTTGCTCATCCGAACAATGGGCGGCGCACCGTGCTCGGCCCGGGCGTGGCCCGCGATCCCGTTCCCCACGGCTGCAAGCGTCTCCCGGTTGTGGAGGTACGAGGTCAGGATGCCGTCGCGGATGATCTCGGTCCGCCGGACCGCGACGCCCTCGGCGTCGACAGGCATGAACCCGAACTCGTGAAGCGTCGGATCGTCCACAATGACGAGCCCCTCACACCCGATCCGCTCACCTATCCTTCCCCCGAGAACCGAGGCACCCTCGCGAATGAGGTCGCCCTCGCTCGCGTGGCCGACAGCCTCGTGGGTGAAGACGCCGGCGAGTTCCGGATCGAGTACAGCCCGGTGCGTCCCGCCTTTCGGGAGTTTTGCATCGAGCAGAGAGACTGCGATCTCCCCGGCCTTCCGGCCGAGGTCCTGCTTACCACGGAGGTTGAACCCGGTGATGACGTGGTCCCGTTCGCTTCCCATCTGCATCACCCCGTTTCGCGAGGCGACGGCGATGACCGAGAACCCGGACCGAACACTCTCATAGGAGTACTCGTTACCGGATGAGTCAAGGAACCGGACCGAATCGATCCCCTCGGTATAGCGCGCCCGGGTGTTTACCACCCCCGGCACACGTGCCGCATCCTCAATCCCGGCGAGCAGCCGGGTCTTCTCTTCAAGATCGATATCCCGCGGGTCCTCGCCGAGCGGCGGGACGGGGAGTGCGCCACGCGGCGCATCGGCAAGGTCGATCTCGTCCGCAGTCACCGCCGCAAGGCGAGCCGCTTCTTCAACGAGAGCGTTCAACTCGCGCTTCGAGTCGATCTCAACGTGGTCACGGGTAAGGAACCCCCAGCCTTTCGGTCCTAAGACCCGGATCACAGCTTTGTCAAAAAATGAGGTGCCTGCGGACTCGACCACCCCGTTATCGATATCGATAACGGTGGTCTCGCCCCGGACGCACCTGATATCATAGTATCTAACGTCAACCATACGGCATCAGACCGGAGAGCGCCCGACGTTCGAGTCGAAGATGCCGGTCGTCGGGTTGACCGCCAACTTCCGGAGCTTCGAGATGAACCCCTCGCGGTTCTCGGGCACAAGCGCGTTCTGGAGAACCTCCTCAATATGGTCGACGGGCACGATCTCGATCATCGAGCGGTACCGGTCTTCGATGAGAACGTCGTCCAGGTTCGAACGCGGTATGATCACCTTCTTGATCCCGGCTTTTGCCGCCGCCTCGATCTTGTAGGTGACCCCGCCGATAGGGAGGACATCGCCCCGAACCGAGAGGGAGCCGGTCATCGCAACATCCTGGCGCACCGGGATGTTCTCGATCGCGCTGATTACCGCTGTTGCAACGGTAACCGAGGCCGAGTCGCCCTCGACACCACCGTAGGTGCCGATGAACTGAATATGGATATCCATGTTCCTGATATCCTTGCCCGTGAACTTCTTGATGAGAGCGCTGACGTTCGTGATAGACTCTTTGGCTATATCCTTCAGAAGACCGGTCGCGACGACCGTGCCTGTCGCTCCCTGGCTCGGGGTCACCTCGGCCATCACCGGGAGCACCGAGCCGGAGTCGTTCCCCATCACGGCAAGCCCGTTCACCCGGCCAATCCTGGTGCCCTCGACGACGGCGAGGTCATAGTCGCGGCTCCGCCGGATGTACTCGTCGGAGATCTGGTCCTCGATCGAGCGGGAGGTCGATTTCGCGGCGAGGACATGCCTTGCCGAAGTGAACTCGGCTCCTTCCTGCCGGGCGAGATCCCCCGCTACACGGATGAGCCCGCCCATGTCACGGAGTTTCAGGGTCAGGTGCCCCTTCCGGTTCGAGCGGCGCCTGGCCTCGCGAAGCACCTCGATCATGGCGCTGCGGTCGAAGTGAGGGATCTTTCCGTCTTTCTTGACTTCCTGCGCGATGAACCGGAGGAACTTCTTCCGGTTCTCAGGGGTATCCTCCATCGTCTCGCGCATGTAGATCTCGTATCCGTAACCCCGGATACGCGACCGGAGTGCCGGGTGCATGCCCTGGATGGCATCGAGGTTCCCTGCCGCAACCATAACGAACCGGCAGGGAACCGGCTCGGTCCGCACCATCGCGCCACTCGAACGCTCGCTCTGGCCGGTGATCGGGAAGACCCCCTCCTGGAGCGCGGTCAGCAGGTTCTGCTGGGAGTGGGGGGTGAGGGTGTTGATCTCGTCGATGAAGAGCACGCCACCGTGAGCCCGGTGGATGGCCCCTCCCTCGACCCGGTCATGAGCCGGGGTCTCCAGACCGCCACTCTGGAAGGGATCGTGCCGGACATCGCCAAGGAGAGCGCCCGCGTGCGAGCCGGTGGCGTCGACAAAAGGCGCGGGAGCGTTCGGGTCGTGGGAGATCAGGAGCTTCGGGACCAGCGCCTCCTCGCGAGGCGTCGAGTACTTCAGCGCCATGAAGATGAACGCCGCGGCAATGATGCCCATAAGCCACTGGTAGGTGATGATTGCGTAGCCGATGATCCCAAAGATAAGAAGCATAATGAGGGTGCTCCTCATCTGGATCTTCTTCCTCGCCTCCGCCTTGTGGGCGGCAACGATCTGCTTGCCACGGCCCGCCGGCACGGTTCTGATGATGGGATTATTGTTATCTTCGGGGTTTGGGTAGACCAGGATGTCCTGCAGTTCTTCCTTCGGAAGGAGCTCGGCCATCGCTTTTGCCAGCATCGATTTACCGGTGCCGGGAGTGCCGATCATCATCACGTGCCTGCGCTGGACCGCGGCCTTCCGAATCACCTCGACGGCATGTTCCTGGCCAATGACCTGATCGATGAGATTCGGGGGGACATCGATATCAGAGGATGAACTCACCTCGAGGTCGGCAAAGAGATCCGTCTCTGCCAGATCATCATTTGTGAGCTCGATTTTGGGAATTTCTTCTGGAGTCGTTGAATCCATCGTCGGGTTTACCTCTTTGCTGCACTGGTACTTATATAATTTATTCATCAACGTTCAAATACTTTCTAGCAAAGGTGACCTATGAGAATAATTAGTACGGAACGATCCCAGGTCCTTGCAGCTCGCATCTCCGAAAAAATGGGCGTTCCTCTTGTTGAGACGAAATTCAGCAGGTTCCCGGACGGAGAAATGTATCTCCGTTGCGGAGAACTGGACAATGAGACATTGATCGTCAGCAGCATCGTGGACAATGATATGCTCGTGCAGACCCTCCTTGCAATCGACGCCGCCGATCAATCAAGGAACACGCTGGTGATCCCTTACCTCGGATACTCCCGGCAGGATAAGCGCTTCTTCCCGGGGGAACCGATCAGCGCCCGGGCGGTTGCTCGAGCCCTCTCGACAGGGATCGAGCGGGTGTTTGTGGTCAATGTTCATGACCCCGGGGTACTGAATCACTTCAAGGTTCCGGCCAAGAATGTCACGATCGCTCCCGCCATTGGCGGCTATGTCGGCGATCTGAACCTGAAGAACCCGCTCATTCTTGCTCCGGACGATGGAGCGATCGCGTTTGCAACCGATGTCGCGGCCGTCGGCGGATGGGACTGCGACCACCTGGAAAAGACCCGACTATCGGGCGAAGAGGTCAGAATTGCACCAAAGAGTATCGATGCCGACGGGAGAGATGTTGTGATCGTGGACGATATCATCTCCACCGGCGGGACCCTCGCGACCGCCGCATGCATGCTCCGCGAGCAGGGGGCTACATCCATCCACGCGGCCTGCGTCCACGGGGTGCTCACAAGTGGCGCCTACATGCGTCTGCGCTCAGCCGGGATCGCCTCGGTAGTCTCCAGCGACACCTACGAGAGCGCCTCAAGCTTCATATCTGCCGCGAATGCTATCGCCACCGCGATCAGAGAAGATGCTCACTATTGATGGAAGCCATCTCGAGGGTGGGGGGCAGATCCTCCGCCTGGCGGTCGCCTTATCGGCAATATCAGAGACGCCGGTCACCATCACCCGTATTCGGCAGAACCGGAAGAACCCCGGGCTCGCACCTCAGCATATTGCTGCAGTTAGGGCGGTCGCCGGGATGTGCGATGCGGAATGCCGGGGTCTCACACCCGGGAACAGCGAGATCACCTTCATCCCGGCGAAAATTCGCCGGGCCGACCTTGTAATCGATCTTGCGACCGCCGGGAGCATTCCCCTTATTCTGCAGGCGTGGCTCCCGGCTGCCCTCCACTCCGGCGGAAGCATCACGGTTCTCGGTGGTACCGAGGTCCCCTGGAGCCCGACCATCGACTACATGAACTTTGTATTCGCGCCGATTCTGCGCAACGCCGGTGCTACGATCGATATTGATGTGCTCGAGCGCGGTTACTACCCGCGGGGAAGGGGACGGGTACACGTCAGGGTGGAGCCATCGCAACTCGACCCGATCGTGATCCCGGAAGGAGAGCACGAGTGCGGGATCATCTCCTGCTCGGCGGGCCTCCCGAGACACGTCGTGGAGCGCCAGGCGAAAGCCGCCCGGGAACAGATCGAGAGCGACCTCAATCTCTCCTGTACAACGACGCTCGATCCCCGGGAGGGCAAGGGAGGAGTGGGGAGTTCGATCACGGTATGGAGCGGAGCAAAAGGCGCCGTCGCTCTCGGAAAGAGGGGGCTTCCCGCCGAGGAGGTGGGGCGGACGGCCGCGCGAAGCCTCATTCACGAGTGCCGTAGTCCTGGCGCAGTAGATATCTTCCTCGCCGACCAGCTCCTCGTCTACCTCGCCCTCTACGGAGGCGAGTGCAGCACCCATACGCTCTCGATGCACGCAAAGACCGCCTGCTGGTTGCTCTCGGAGTTTGGATACCACCTCACCTGCCGGGAGAACGATATCGTGGAGATTGCCGCATGAGACTCGTCCTCGACGCCTCGGTCTTCTTCTCTGAGATTCCGGTCGACGGCCCGGCATGGACCACGCCATCGGTCGTCGGAGAGCTTGGCGATATTCATGCAAAGTGCCGGTTCGAGGCGCTCGCGGCCACCGGGCTCTCGGTCAGGGAGCCACGCGAGGAGGACCTCTCGCGGGTTTGCGCAGCCGCCCTCGCGACCGGGGATGCCGGAGTCCTCTCTGCGACCGATCGTGACATCCTGGCGCTGGCTCTGGAGCTCTCGGCCGTCCTCGTCACCGACGACTTTGCAGTCCAGAACGTCGCTCACCACCTCGGCATCGAGACCAGGAGCATTCGACAGCGGCCCGCCCGGGCAATCCGGTGGCGTTACCGGTGCAGCGGATGCGGCCGTTACTCGCGAGAGCCGGGAGATTGTCCGGTCTGCGGTGCACCAATTAAAAGAAAACTTAAATAGATCGCTTGGAAATCTCTTCTCCATGACCGCGCTCGAAGAGTTGATCACGAAGGCAAAGGCACTCCAGGTAGAGGGGCAGACACCCGGCCAGATCTCCGACCAGCTGGGCCTCTCAATGGAGACGGTCACCTGGCTGCTCACTCAACAGAAGGGCATGGAAGCACCAAAAGACGTTCATATCGACTGGACGGCAGTGGGAAGTCATGGAGCGCTCCTCTCCGATATGGCGATGATGATGCTCAAGCGCTTCCTCTATATGTCAGAAGAGGGATGTGCTGCAAGTGAGATCGATGCAGTCGTCGGGATTGCGTCGTCGGGCGTCCCGCTCGCCACCCTCATCGCCGCAGAGGAGGGGCTGAAACTCGCGGTTTACCTCCCGGCAAAGCATAGCGGAAGCGAGACACCTACCGGTTCCCTCTCGGGCACCTTCTCCACGATCACCGGACAACGTTGCATCATCATCGACGATGTCGTCACAACCGGGACGACGCTCTCCGAGGCCATTCAGTTCATCCGGCGGCACGGGGCGACACCGGTGGCGGTCTGGTCACTCTTCGACAAGCGGGGTGTTCGGGAGGTTGACGGAGTTCCGGTCCACTCACTCTTTGTGGTATCACGGCTCGGATAAGAGCCCAATATTTTTACAATATGCTCGGAATCAGCCTCCTGAAGGGTATCGGACCGCATAATGCGGCCTTAAAGAACACCGGGCGCGTAGAGCCTACTGATGGGCGAACAAACCCTTGCGGTCGACCTGAACGCCTCGAAACACCGGCCACCATCGATTACTATATATAGAACCTCTGATCAAACCTAACGAACAAAGGAGGATTACACAATGCTTGCTGGACAGCCCATCGTTATTTTAAGGGAGAATGTTGAGCGCACGCGCGGATTTGAGGCGCAGCGCTCGAATATCATGGCTGCAAAGGCCATTGCGGCCGCCGTTCGGACCACACTTGGTCCCCGGGGAATGGACAAGATGCTGGTCAGCTCCACCGGGGATGTGGTGATCACGAACGACGGAGCAACCATCCTGCATGAGATGTCCGTGCAGCACCCCGGCGGCAAACTCGTCGTCGAGGTTGCTGAGACCCAGGACGACGAGGTTGGCGACGGCACCACGACGGCGACCGTCCTCATCGGATCGCTGATGGAAGAGGCGGAGACTCTGCTCGCTCAGGAGGTTCACCCCACAATTATCGCGCACGGCTACCAGCTCGGCATGGAGAAGGCTCTCTCAATCCTCGACGAACTGGCCCTCACGATCGGGATCGACGACCGCGAGAACCTCAAAAAGATTGCCGGCACTGCCATGACAGGCAAATCCATCGAGGGTGTCAAGGACAAGATCTCCGATATTATAGTCGATGCAGTACGGCAGGTCGCGACCGAGATTGCTCCGGGCACCTACGCCGTGGACGAGGACGACATCAAGATCAAGAAGCAGGTAGGCGACTCTATGGAGGACGCCGAACTGATCCGGGGTGTCGTCATCGACAAGAAGCGTGTCTTTGAACAGATGCCGGAGAAGATCACGGGTGCAAAGGTCGCCCTGCTCTCCCAGCCGCTCGAGGTCACGAAGACCCAGGTGAAGTCGAAGATCAAGATCACCACCTCCAACCAGATGAAGGCGTTCAATGAGCAGGAGCGCGAGTCTCTCAAGAAACTCGCCGAGCAGATCGTTGCTTCCGGCGCAAACGTTGTCCTCTGCCAGAAGGGGATCGCCGACCCAGTGCAGTACTACCTCGCGAAACACGGCGTCTACGCCCTTGAAGACGTCAAAGAAGAGGACATGAAGTTCGCCGCGAAAGCGCTCTGCGGTACAATCGTCAATAAGCCCGAAGAGCTCAACGAGGTAACCCTCGGCAAAGCCGAAGCAGCCGAAGAGATCCCCGATACCGACCTGACGGTCATTTCCGGCTGTGAGAGTCCAAAGGCCGTCACGATCCTCCTGCGGGGCTCCTCCCAGCTTCTGGTGGACGAACTTGAGCGGGCGGTCTACGATGCAACCCGGGTTGTCCAGGATGCCATCGAGGACG